>JAHFFM010000066.1 GCA_023247935.1 Candidatus Omnitrophota bacterium
TCTTCGAAAGTTATTTCAACGGCTACGCCCAAGTCATCGCCCTTTTGCGGGCGATTCCGCCGAGCGCCGGAACCTCCTCCCCCAAAAAAATCTTCGAAAATATCCTGAAAAATATCGCCGAAACCAGAACCGGAAAATCCGGAGGCACTAAAACCCTGGCTATTTAGACCTTCATGACCATATTGGTCATAAATTTTTCTTTTTTGGGGATCGGCGAGAACTTGATAGGCTTCGGAGGCTTCCCTGAATTTATCTTCGGCTTTTTTATCGCCTGGATTGCGGTCAGGATGCCATTGCAAAGCGCATTTACGGTACGCTTTTTTAATTTCTTCCCCATCAGAGCTGCGCTGAACGGAAAGAATTTCGTAATAATCTCGTTTTGTGGCCATTATTTAGTTAGAAAATAGAAAAAAGTAAGGGTGGGGGTGAGTTGTGAGTAGTGGGGCTAGGATGAGGGTGAGTGAGGTTTCCTTACTCATCCCCACCCTCGACCCACTACTCACAACTCACCCTCAACCCCAGTTATTTGTCGTCCTCAACCTTATACTCCGCGTCCACCGCATCTTCGGCGCCCGAAGATTTTCCATCGGCAGATGCGTTGCCGTCCGGCTGTCCCTGACCGCTTGTTTTCTTGTACATCTCTTCGGCTATTTTATGTGACGCGGCGGTTAAAACCTGCTCGGCATTCTGGATCGTTTGTAAATCATCCAAACTCAATGCTTCTTTGGCTTTTTGAATAGCCTCTTCGACTTTTTTCTTTTCATCCGCTGAAATCTTCTCGGCTAATTCTTTGAGAGATTTTTCCACCGAATAAACCAGATTATCCAGACGGTTACGCGCTTCAATCAACTCTTTTTTCTTTTTGTCTTCTTCGGCATGAGACTGCGCGTCCTTGGTCATGCGCTCAATCTCTTCTTTGGAAAGACCGCTTGAGCTTTCAATGCGAATTTTCTGCTCTTTGCCGGTTCCCAAATCTTTAGCCGACACATGCACGATGCCGTTGGCGTCAATATCAAATGTCACTTCAATTTGAGGAACACCGCGAGGCGCCGGAGGAATACCCACTAAATCAAACCGTCCCAAGGTGCGGTTTCCAGAAGCCATTTCACGCTCTCCTTGAAGCACATGAATGGAAACAGCCGTCTGACTGTCTGCCGCGGTCGAAAATACCTGACTCTTTTTCGTCGGAATCGTGGTATTGCGCTCGATGAGCCGGGTGGAAACACCCCCCAAGGTCTCAATGCCGAGCGAAAGAGGCGTCACGTCCAAAAGCAGCACGTCTTTGACGTCGCCGACCAACACGCCGCCCTGGATCGCAGCGCCGATAGCCACCACTTCATCCGGGTTCACGCCTTTATGCGGTTCCTTTTTAAATAACTGACGAACCACTTCCTGCACTTTAGGCATGCGGGTTTGACCGCCCACTAAAACCACTTCATCAATGTCTTCCGCTTTGAGCTTGGCATCGGCCAAAGCCTTACGGCATGGCTCCATGGTGCGCTGAACAAGATCATCGGTTAACTGTTCAAGTTTGGCGCGGGTTAAACTCAAATTCAAATGCTTGGGCCCGCCCGAATCCGCCGTGATAAACGGAAGGTTGATTTCGGTTTGCGCGTTGGATGAAAGTTCGCATTTGGCTTTTTCCGCAGCCTCTTTTAAACGCTGAAGCGCCATGCGGTCCTTGCGAAGATCGATTCCATCGCTTTTCTTGAATTCATCCGCGATCCAATCCATGACTTTTTGGTCAAAGTCATCTCCGCCCAAATGCGTGTCGCCGTTGGTGGATTTGACTTCAAAAACGCCGTCGCCGATTTCAAGGATCGAAACGTCAAACGTACCGCCGCCCAAATCATAAACCGCGATTTTTTCGTTTTTCTTTTTATCAAGCCCATAGGCCAATGCCGCCGCCGTGGGTTCATTGATAATGCGAAGCACTTCCAAGCCCGCGATTTTACCCGCGTCTTTAGTAGCTTGGCGCTGCGCGTCATTAAAATAAGCGGGAACGGTGATCACCGCCTTGCTTACTTTTTGACCCAAATAATCTTCGGCGGTTTGTTTCATTTTCTGAAGAATGATGGCTGAAATTTCCGGCGGTGTATTTTCTTTGCCACCGGCTTTCACGCGAACATCGCCGCCGGAGCCTTCCACTACTTTATAAGGCACAAGTTTTTCTTCAGCCAATACTTCCGAGTGATGACGACCCATAAACCGTTTGATTGAGAAAATCGTGTTCTCAGGGTTCGTGATCGCCTGACGCTTCGCGGCCTGACCCACCAAACGCTCCCCGTTTTTGGTAAAAGCAACAACGGACGGCGTGGTGCGCACGCCTTCGGCATTGGCAATCACCACCGGTTCACCGGATTCCATCACGGCAACACATGAATTTGTAGTTCCTAAATCAATTCCTATAACTTTTTCTGTGGCCATATTTCCATCTCCTGTTAATTTTTCGCTTATTTTGCGATTCTCACGCGGCTCGGGCGGATAAGTCTCCCGTTCAACAAATAGCCCCGCTGAATTTCTTCCACAACCGATCCTTCTTTGGCGCCTTCCTGCTCAACGGCACCCACCGCTTCATGAAAACGCGGATCAAACTCTTCTCCCAATCCCTTAATAATCTGTACGCCGTGATTTTCCAAAATCTGGTGGAGCTCTTCCTGCGCCATTTTTAAACCTTGGGCAACCTTCTCGGGGTCATGACCTTCATTTAAACTCACCATGGCTCTGTCCAGATTGTCCATAATCGGCAAAATCTCGACCAAGAGCTTCTCGTTGGCAAACTTCACGGCTTCCTGTTTGTCACGTTCCAGCCTTTTCTTCGTATTCTCAAAATCAGCTTTCAGCCTCAGCAATTGCTCGATATTCGCTTTGGCCTTGTCTTCTACGTTCAAAGATTCATTCTGCTCTTCCATAATTTTCCTTAAAATTTTTCAACCGCGAATGAAACAATGTCCGCCACATAATCCACCATGGCCACCACTTCAGGATAACGCATGCGCGTCGGACCGACCACAGCCACGCTGCCAATCGGAGTTTCCCGGAAATGGCATTCTTTGGTCACAAAACTCACGCCATCCAAATCATCCCAATCATTTTCGCGGCCGATACGCACCTGCACCCTGCTTCTCGCGTCTTCCGGTAAAGAAGAATGGGACGGCACATCCAGCCAATTTGAAAGTAACTGTAAAAAATCCGTTTTTTTATCAAATGCATGTAAAAGCATTCTCATTTTGGCAATGTCTTGAAACTCGGGTTGTTCAAAAATATGAGAAGTGCCGTCCACAAAAAACCCGGGCTCTTCTTCAAAAAAATCCGCCAGTTTACCGGTATTGGCCAATTCTTCCATCAAAGAATTTAAAAATGAAGCGCGTTTTAAACTTTTAATGTAAACAACCGCGGCATTGTCCGTTAATTCGGCAATAGTGCTGCAAATTTTCTCAGCCAACCCTTCGAGAGTGCGGGCTTTTCCAAGCTCTTGCTGGATAAAAGCCTTTTCTTCATTGTCCAAAGGCTCTGTTTCCATGAGGCTATCCACCCAATAACGGTAGCCCCTGTCCGTGGGAATACGGCCTGCTGAAGTATGGGGCTGTTTCAAATACCCCGCTTCTTCCAAATCAGACATGACGTTGCGGATGGAGGCGGACGAAAGACTTAAACCGCTATGGTGGGAAATAGCTCTGGAACCCACGGGTTCCGCGGATTCTATATAGGATTTGATAATCAAATCCAGCACCATGTCATTTCTTCGGTTAATGTCAGGCTTCATTCCTACGCCTCCCTTTTTAGCACTCTTCCATGTCGAGTGCTAAGAATTTATCCTACCACAAAAAATAGGGGTGTCAAGCAATCCTGATTTATAAGGAAAGAGCGAGCTTTTTCTCGAACCAACGGTAGTTTTTCTCGGTCAGTTTGACCCTTATCTCGCATCCTTCAGGCTTGTCCTTCCGCTCCATGACTTCCCCTTGTTCATAAAGCCAGTGAATCAAATTCCAGGCCGTCTTGGGAAGAAAATACACTTTTTCGGTTCGAGGGCGGGGTAAACAGCGGGAAAGTTCGGTTAAAAGATCATCCACCCCTTCTCCGGATAAAGCCGAAATAAAATGAGTTTTTGGGCCCTTCCATTTCATTTCCAAAAAAGAAAGAACCGGCTTTTCCAGTAAATCTATTTTATTGAAAACAAAATGCACGTTTTCATTCAAAACGTCTATTTGATTCAAAACATTATTCACCGCTTCCATGTCACCCGGCACGTCCGAAGAGTGAGCGTCAATCACATGCAGCAAAATATCCGCCTGAACCGCCTCTTCAAGCGTTGCCTTAAATGATTCTACCAGGTGATGCGGCAAACGCCGGACAAAACCAACCGTGTCCGCCAAAAAAACTTTTTGATTTCCCGGCAAAGTTAAAATACGAGTGGTGGTATCGAGTGTGGAAAAAAGCTGGTTTTTCACGAGAACGCCAGCGGAAGTGAGTTTGTTAAATAAAGTGGATTTACCCGCGTTGGTGTAACCGGCCAAAGCCACCAGCGGCAAATCCTTTTCCTTTTTCTTTTCAATGGCCGTTTTCCGGCGGCCTTGCGCCCGTTCGATTTCGATTCCGAGTTTGGAAATTTTTTCCCGCAATCGACGCCTGTCTACTTCCAATTTTTGTTCACCAGGACCGCGGGTACCCACGCCGCCGCCCAACCGGGACAAAGCAATCCCCTGTCCTCCAAGCCGCGGAAGCAAGTATTGAAGCTGAGCCAATTCCACCTGTAGTTTCCCTTCGGTGGAGCGCGCCCGTAGAGCAAAAATGTCTAAAATCAATTGTGTGCGGTCAATGGTTTTGGCGTCGATGATTTCCTCTAAATTTCTTTGCTGCGTGGAAGATAAATCCGTGTCAAAAATAACCACGCGAGCCTCAAGCTTTTTCGCGGATTCCGCGATTTCTTCGGCTTTGCCCCGGCCGATATAAAAACGCGCGTTGGGCTCGCGAAGCGGACACATAAAATGACGCAGCGTTTGAAGACCCGCGGCTTTGGATAATTCCTTCAGCTCTTCAAGTGCCGCCGCCTTTTCTTTTTCCGTGTTGTCCTGGTCAAACACCACCAAAATCGCTTTTTCTCTCATGCCGGGCCCGCTTCCCATAACTGTAAAATTTTCTCCGCGGTTTTGGCAGGTGCTTCGTCTTTTGCCACCGGCACAAATGTCACACCTTTCTCATGTTTAAACCAGGAAACTTGGCGCTTGGCATAATTTCTCGTATGCTGCTTCAAAAGCTCAACCGCATTTTCAAAAGAACTGTTCCCTTTTAAATGGTCCCGCATTTCCCGAAGCCCCAAAGCAACTGATGCGGTTTTGCTGAGACGTTTTTTGGACACGCGCTTCACTTCCTTGAGCAGCCCGTCTTTCAACATTTGCTCCACACGAGCATGCGCCCGTTCGTATAAATCCGCGCGCTCCCTATCGAGAAAAAAAATCCGGCAATCGTATTGTTCGCGTATTCCTTTTCTTTCTTTTTTCTTTTTAGAAATCGGGTCACCCGTCAATTCATACACTTCCAAAGCCCTCACCAGCCGCCTGAAATCATTGGGATGGATTTTTTGTGCCGAAGCGGGATCCGCCGCCAAAAGTTTTTCATGCAAATAAGCGCCGCCCCGCTTGACCTGCTCCGCCAAAAGCTTTTTTCTGAATTTCATGCTCCGGCTGTTGCCCGCGCCCGATTCAAAAAGCCCGTCCAAAAGCATTCTCAAATAAAGTCCGGTGCCTCCGGCAATCAGAGGCGTCTTTTTTTTCTTATAAATTTTTTGCATCAGCGATTCGGCGTCTTTCCTGAATTTCGCGGCGTTGTATTCCTGGGACGGGTTTAAAAATGAAACCAAATGGGATAACAGCTGAGGCGTCCGCTTTGGCGGAGCCTGAGTCAAAATAGGCATTCCTTTATAAACTTGCATGGAGTCGCAGGAAATAAGTTCTACCGGCAGGCGTTTGGCGATTTCACAGGCAACCGCCGTTTTTCCGGATGCGGTGGGACCTACAAGAACAAATAACTTAGGTTTCATGGAAAAATTTTAATGGGGTATCCGTCTTTTTTCAGGCGAGCGCCCAGAGATTTTGCTTCATCGTGGCTCGCGAACCGTCCGGCACGCACGCGGAAATTTCCGGATTGCCCATCGCGGAGAATGTAAGCGTCATAGTGTTTCCGTAAAAGTTTATTTAACAGTCTTTCCGCGTTGCGCTCACGCGTAAATGACCCCACCTGAACGGTGTGAACAATAGCCGTGGGAATTTCTTCTACGGCCCATTGTTTGGGCACGGCGGGGGCAGACACAGATGGTGTGGGAGTGGCAACAGGATTCGGAGCTCTTAATATTTTCCGAATCGTTTCTGCTTCACCGGCCTGAGGGTATTTTCTCAGCGCTTCTCTGTAATAAGCTTCCGCCTGCATGCGGTTTTGAGCGCTTCCCAAAGCGAAGTAATAAGAATCCCCTAGAGAAAAGGCGGCTTGCGAGCGGATTTCAGGAGTAAGACCTTCCTGCTCGAGACTTGCCAAAACCGGCCGCGCTTCTTCAAACCGCGACATTTTCATGAGCGATAAGGCGCGAAGGTAAGAAACCTCGTCCGCCGAAGCGTTTTCTGAATTTTTCTTTAAATATTTATCCGAAAGCCGTTCTGTTTCCTGGAAATTCTCACCCAAAAAACTTTGCACGACTTTTTCGTAGTCTTTTTGAACCGTGGCCGCACTTCCCTGCCCGATGTTTGCCGCGAAAGCGCTAGAAGGAATAAAAATCAAAACAAGAAAGAATGAACTAAATTTTCTAAAATAAATTTTAACCCAACTATCGCAATAGGCGTGAGAACAAAGATGCAAGAGCTTGGCATAGATAAAGTTGAAGAAAAGCGCAGGCGCACCTTTAGGTGCGTCAAGCTTTTCTGAAGCTTTAGATATGCCAAGATGTTGCATCGACTTCCACGGTCTATTGCGATATTTGGGTTTAACTGGTCAGCTCTCCCAAAAGCGTTTCATCCGCCGCGGCCACAATTTTAACCTGGCGCATTTGACCCACAAGGTCTTGCGCCGAAGAAACCACTACTCTTTTATAAGTCCTTGTCCGTCCGCCATAACGGTTTTCATCGCGACGGGTTTTGGATTCGAACAAAACTTCCTGACTTGTACCAATCAAAGCCTGATTCTTTCTCAAGCTGATAGCGCGTTGCAATTTCATCGCTTCCTGCAACCGTCGGCTTTTTTCTTGCTCTGTCACGTCGTCTTTTAATTTAGTGGCCGGAGTCCCGGGTCTCTCGGAATAAGTAAAGATGTAGGCGCTGTCAAATTCAACTTTTTCCATCAAATCCAGCGTATCCGCAAAATCTTTCTCGGTTTCACCCGGAAAACCCACGATAAAATCCGTGCTTAAACTGCCTTGAGGCAAAAAGCGCTTATATTCCTCAATTTGCTCCAAATACCATTCACGCGTATGCTCGCGCTTCATTCTACGCAGAACGGCATTAGAACCGGATTGAACCGGCAAATGCAAATGCTCGCACACCGAAGGTAAATCCCTCATGACCGCAAACAAGCGCGTATGCGCGTCTTTGGGATGGCTGGTAATAAAACGAATTCTTGGAATTTGCGGAGCCACTGCCTGTATTTTTTCAAGAAGCCCCGCAAAATCCATGTTTTCATCCAAACCTTTTCCATAAGAATTCACATTCTGCCCCAAAAGCATCACGTCTTGAAATCCGCGCGAAGCCAGATCTTTCATTTCACGCAAAATACTTTCAGAGGAACGCGAAATTTCCACTCCGCGCGTGTACGGAACAATGCAATAAGTGCAGCGATGGTCGCAGCCTTTCATAATGGTCACAAGCGCTTTGAGTTTGTCGGCGCGGTACTGAATGCCATCCAAACCATAATCGTCGTCAATGCGGTCGATGGCCAGCTTTTGTATGGGCACGGCGTGCCGTGCCCCTGCACGACCACGTTGAATCTCTTCCACCAAATCCCCGATCTGACTCAGGTTTCCGGTGCCGCAAACCAAATCAATCTCCGGATTCATTTTAAAAAAATTCTCGCCATGCTCCTGGGCCATGCAGCCCATGATCCCAATCACAAGCTCCGGCTTTTTTTCTTTCAGCTTCCGGAAAGCGCCCATACGCCCAAAAACTTTCTGCTCCGCATGATCCCGAATGCTGCAAGTGTTGTAAAGAATAAGGTCCGCCTCCTCGGTGGAAGCCGCTGCCTGATACCCCTTATCAAACAAAATCCCGGTCACCGCCTCAGAATCCCGCTCATTCATTTGGCATCCGAAGGTTTGCAAATACAATTTCTTCACGATTTGTTCCAAACATTCGAAGTTTCGATGATCTGTTTTAAGTCTTTGTTCTTTTTTCTGATAAAGGTTCGCATATAATTTTGCAGAAATAGCCTCTCGGCTATCTTTCCAAATAACCCAAATGGGGCTTCCAAAAGTATCACATCCTTCTTTTCCGTTTTACCCGAAGATACTTCAGTAAAAATATGCTCATGGACAAAAGATTTAAAAATGCCTTTGATCATTTCGTCCCGAAAGTAACGTGGTTTTTTCATATGTGTGATACGAACACGCAGTCTCTGCTTAATACCAAAGTGATTGGCCTCCCATTCAACCTCCTGTCCATTTTCGATCAACCCTTCCGTAACTCCGCCGATCGCCTTCTCGCTCCGATGTTGCTGAGTGGAAGAATGCAAGGAAATATTCCTTTCTGCATTGAAAACGGTCTCAATGGGAGCGTCGACAACGATCGAATCTTCTATACGAACCAAGTTTCCTCCAAAGTAATTAATTGTGATTGATGGGGCAGCTCACTAAACAATTCTTACCATTTATGATAATCCCGCCATGCTCCCCGCTTCTTGGAGTCCATCAGATTGGTGACAACTGCCACCCGAAGGTTTGAAGAAAAAGTTTTTTCATTTGGTCAGATTATGCGTCAAATCGCCGTCAGCTTGAACAAGGATGAGATTACCGCCCCTTTCAGTCGGTCCCAAATTAAAAAGAAGAGTGACATTTTTTTATGACCCGTTTCACGCTATGACACGCCTTCAGAAAAAATCTTATCCGCAGGCATGGCGATCAAATCATTGAGCGGAATATCGCCGCCGTCCGGTGATGTGGTGATGACCCCCGCT
>JAHFFM010000002.1 GCA_023247935.1 Candidatus Omnitrophota bacterium
CTTTGAGAGAAATTTTTCCACGAACGAAAAGTTTTTCTAAAGTCAGGTCTCTCATATAAGGAAAAATATTGACCACTCTATTTCCGACTCTTCCTACGAAACCGGGGATGAGATCCTGTGGGCCTTCATAACTTTTATCTTCGCGTATCTTTCCCAAAGTCCTAATCGCTCGAATGACTCGTCTTTCATTATCGTGCAACTGTTTGGCAAAATCCGTGAAATCTGAAACTTTGATGACCACGACCTCTCCTTTGGGAAACTTGGCTGCTTGCACCGCCCCCACGTCGGTTCCCTTGATGTTGCCTATAAACTCGCATCGACCCCCGTCCAAAATCTCCCCCACCACTTCCCCGGAAAACCATTGGCGGGATTCGCCAGCCAGCCGCGCGCCTTTCTGGGAGGCTGCGTTATTTTTTCGGATAAACTCTTCTAAAGTTCTATCCCCATCATCCTCATCCGGCACCAAATCCCCTGCATCAATCGCCACAAGTTCACCCGCCCGCGTCACCCTATATTCGGTTGCCACGACAAAACCTGCTAAACGTAAAAGCTCATTAACAGTCAGGAAATCTTTGTGTTGTTCAGGAGTATTAGTATTGCCTCCTAAAATAATTTGCATGACGTACCCCGTGACATCCCCGGACTCAACCACGCCGTAAAACTTGGCGCCGATCCCAAGCCGGTCTAACACCTGGGCATAAATCAACTCTCCTGGAGAAAGGCCTCCTTTTCGATACAACTTCACGGCCACAGGCTGGACACGCCCATCGATTTTTGCCAAGCCTAGAAAAACACCCAAAGAAGAGACAGATCTCTCCTTTTCACTTATTCTTGGCAAACTTCCGAGAGGCGATAAAAGCTTTATCTTTTTAAATTGATCGGGTTTTTGGGCAATAGGAGCATAGGCAATTTCTCTTCTGTGATCCATGGCCCAAGCGACATTTTTAGGAGCTTTGGAAAAATCAGCGTGGTCATTTCTGATTTCAATCCCAAATTTTTTGAATTGATTGTCGTTGGCGAGTCGCGCAGCGGCAGGAATAGAGCGAGCTCTTACACCCTCTGGAAAACCGACGGATCCGCCGATGAATTGAGATCCTGGAGAGGTATTGGTAATGTTGTAATTCATCCACTTGAAAGAATCTGGGGGCAAAGCGTTTCTTTTCTCTTCGTTTAAGAGATTTCTCGGAGAACCAATAGAAGAACGCATGATCACAAAAGTACCTTGGGCATGGGGACTTAATGAAACATACGGTGTGAAATAAGCGCGCTTGGCAACCAGAGTGATGGTGCGAGAGTCTACCGCGTTTTTATCTTCTTCACTGATTTCCGCCGGCTTAAAGTGCCATTCAGAAGGTTCCGGCGCCCATCCCCAATGGAGAAAAGCCCGATAAGTCCCGTCGCTCAAAGATGTTATAAATTGATTTCTTTCGTCCACTGTCGCGAATTGAAGTGTAGTTTTAAAATCTGCCCGTTGATCCTGATATTCCATTGAGCCGCCTTGCCACGCGAACGAGGATAAAGGCAACACCAGCGCTTCATCGATAAAGCGTTTGTAGTCTTTGATGCCCCAAACCTCGACACTTGGCAATCTCCGTCCGTCGGGTGTTTCCGTGTATTCGGAGCCGGGACCTTGTTCATGCAACACTTTTTCGTTGCGTAACACGCGCTCAAATACCTTGGCCAATCTCTTGAGACGCTCTCTATCGAATTTTTCGGAAGAAAATTCAAGCTCAAATTGACCTCTGTCATCAATCGCCAGCATCATCATCTCCGTGGGTTTTGATAAACTGGCTGATTCTGGCCTGCCATACCCATTAAAATGCGCTTTGATAATTAAGGATTCGTCGTATGACCGAGCATATTGATCAAGAATCTCCAAAACAGCGCTCGGACGCGCATGAATCCCTCGATGCGACAAAACACGCACCATCTCTGTATAATTCGCCAGTCGCGCGGCGGCTGCTTTGGGTTTGACTGCGGCTTCGAATCTAAAAAATTCGTTCACCTCTTGAACAAGCCCTTGCAATAATCGCGTGCTTCCATTCCATGAGGCTTGTTCTGCGGCAAAAAATAAACGCGCACTTTCCGAATTTACAACCAAGAGACTACTAAATCGGGCAAGTGCTTGTTTTATCTCATTAACACTAATTGTTTCTTTTGAGTCTCTAATAGTCCGAAGTAAGTGCGCCTTCCTATCAAGAATTTCTTGCGAACGAAGGTGTGCCTGTTTTTTTTGGAGGGCAAGCCCTCTCACGCGATTCATCAAAAACGATTCTTTTAGTTCCCGAGCCACTCTTATTTTTTTGCGTGCCTCCAATCTTGCGGTTCTACTCTCAAGCTCTGCTCTATAAAAAGTGGTTATTGCTTCGCCTGAAAACATTTTAGGAGCAACGCCTCTAAGAACTTGCTTCATTTTGGTAACAATTTTCAGTTTGTCTCCTGGAGAGATCAGGCGTGGATCAGAAAAAGTATCGTCATTTGTCAGCCTTTGTAGCATTTCTAGAAAAGGTTGCGCATCCGACACGGCCAGGGCTTTCAATCGAGTCACCAGATCGTACTCAGCATTTCTGGTAAGTTTTCCTTCGCAAAGAAGGATAAAATCCGCTAAAACATCATCGGAAGATACCTGTCTTCCTGCTCCCCACGGAAAAGTATCTGCCGCCATCTGATCTGTCACGTCAATCGGATCACAAAAAGCACCATCATGAAATAAAACAAAGTGTCGACTAACTTTATTTTTAGTATCGTAATACCATACGCCTCTAGCGTTTACTTTCTTACCCCCAATAGATACCCCGTGAAAATTCACCCAATAACGTTTTGTTTGGTTAGAGAGCCCAAAGCCGGATAAACGAATCTCGACTCGCTTTCCTTCCAAATTATAGAGGTGATCTGGTTTACGATAAGCGATACTTACTAGATCAGCGTCAGAGTTGGGAAAAAACGTGCCGCCATTGGCAAGCCAATAAACATTCCACTGAGCTTTAGCGTTATTCGCCATATGTGTTACTGTTGGGATTTGAGGTAAATGCCAATAACCCACCATGGGTTTACCTGCAACGTTTTGAGTGACAACTTGCCCGTTCTGATAGAGCACTATGGAATCTAATGGGATTTCGGAATGCTGTCCTTTTTCTGAAGGCGCCCAAAGCGTGGCCACCCATGCGTCTTTTGCAATCCACGGAGCTCTTTGAATCTTAAGAATTGGTTTCTCAGCACTACGCCGATATACAAGACGCACATTTCGAGACCAAAAATTAACAGTATGGTCTTTTTGATCTAAAGAGAAAAGGCCTGATCCCCTCGGGAAAGAATCTTCAGTGATTACCTGGAGCTCCCAAGGAAGATCATCGTGTATAACGCCGGATAAAATCTCCATTTGTAAAAGTTTATCCGGAGAGGGCGATGAAAAATTCATGTGGCCAGTCACAAATTTTCCATCTCTAACAAAAGGATATCTAGCTGAGACAAAGCGCTTTCCTGTGTACTTACTAACCACATGTAACTCAATGTCATAAGCATTGGGACCAAATTTGAAAACAGAGATCGTTGCAGTATCATCTCCTAAATAAATCGGTTTGCCAGTCGCGTAAACCAGACCTCTCGAATCACTTTTCTTTTTAAAATACGTCGTTCCTACTTTCAACCTTCCATATTTTTTTCGTAAGGGCAACTGCCCCACCTCTCTCAAGCTAAAGGGGATCTCCTCATTCAGCTCCATGTACGGCAAAATATCGACAAGCCCCGCTAATCGGGTTACAAGTGTCTGTCCATTCAAAACGCCTTGATGAATTCTTGCTAAACGCGCGCCGGTGATTCGAGCTACCTCTTGTTTCACAAGACCTGTTTTATCGGCTAATGCAGGCTCACTATAACTTTTCCCGCCCGCCTCTTGATTCAGCCTTTCGCTTCTATAAAAAAGAGCGATGAGATGATCTTTCACGCTTCTACGATTTACATTAAAGATGGGCTGTTTTAGATAAATCCTAGCGATTTTTTGGAGATGGAGCGATTTTAATTTCAAAGCTTTATTCAATACTTCACGTTTCAGTTTCTGATCTTGGGTAGAATACGTTTTCGCCAGATAAATGGCTTCGGCTAATATTTCCTGATAAGCCACAGACCAGTGGCGATCATGAAATTGATCTTCTCTTGGATCAAAAACTTCATTCCCCACCGTTTGGATTTCATCAGATAAGATTTGTATCGCCTCTGACCCGCCTTTCAACGAAAGCGTCATGGCCCAGATCCAATAGTGCTCATAATAACCTTCGGCATTCGTGACGATTTTAGATTTGCGCGTCTCTTCGACATTTGTAAATTCTAGTAGAGCGTCCACATAGTCCAGATAAAGGTCTTCATTCTTCCTCAGGTTTTGTGTAAAAGAAAACTCCAGAGCGAGACGAACCATCACTCCGGTAGCTTCGTAATTTCCTTGGGCATATTGTGCTTTCATCGAAACCAGTTGTTGAATTCGATCCAAAATATCGTTTTGATGTGTTTTTGCCAGCCTCAATACCTTTTCCAAAGAAACGTTCGGATTTTTTATAATCTCCCCGACTCTTTTCCGGTGCTTCTCTATCACCGCGTCCACAAACAACAAATCGGGACTTGTTTTGGGCGCTTCCGCCAGACGAGCCCCCAGCTTTATCTTCAGTAGAAGTTGATGAGCCAGTAAGGTACTGGGAGGATGTTGACGGCCAGAGATCACCTGCCCTAAATAACCGTTGATCCAATACCTCGCCCCCTTATCCATTCCGGCTATCATCACCAGGATCTCGGAGGCCGCTTGCATCTCGATAGCCTTTTTTCGCGACTGAGATTTAGGCGCGATGGCTACCAGCAGCAAACGGTAAAGAGTTCGTTTGGAAACTTTGCTCTTCCATGCCATCAATAAAAAGGTCGCGATTTCATTTTTGTAGGGCGGGTAATAATTTTCATTTTTTAAGTGCCCGATCAAAATGTCTACCGGATTATTTCGCCATTCATTTTTTCCTTTTGTAAAAAATAGAGGCCTTTGAGATTCGTCCTTGTTCTCCCATTCTCTCTGCCATTGCATCAAAAATTCCAAGGCTTCATTGGCGGGTTTCTCCGGAGCATTGATTTTTATTTCGCTTAAACGATCTAAAATCTCGTGGAAGGAATCGTGATAACTTGCCAAACGCGCGCCTGCGCTTAAAACTATGGCATCGGGAAGATTCAATCCATCGGTAGAGTTAACAAAACGGCAAGTGCCAAGATTACGGCCTGAGCTGAAAGCTAAATCATTAGTTTCCCTGATATGCCTTTTGGTAGAAAAAATAAAAGTCGCGCTAATAGAGGCGACCACGACTTCTTTGGCGCCACGCCAAAGAAGAGCCGCGGGTAAATAAGGATTCGTTTCGGAGATCCCCTCGACGATGAAGGTTTTGTCTTGGACTTCGGCGGGCACCGACATGCCTTCCAAAAGCTCTCGAATTCCAACCGCCACTGGGTTTGCGCTTTTTATGTCGCCCTTTGAAATTACCGCTCCATCCCCATTATTTCTAGAAGCATACTCCAGTTCTTCCAAGATAACCGGCAACGCTTCTGTTCTAGAAAGGAGATCTCTCGCTTCATCGAAAATGGTGCTACGCCCTCTCACGCGGTTAGCAGAAACAGAGAGCAGATAAGTATCTTGAAAAAGACAGGCGCACACATAAGCCAATCGAGGCAAACGGGAATGCCCTGCTTTAAAATTTGCGAATGCATTGTAATCTTTGGCTTGGCAAGTATCTCTCAAAAACTCAAGCTGGCTTTTTGCCGGATTAGATCCTCTTAGTGACCGCAAAATATAGAACACCAGCGTCTGATCAAAAAAAGAGATGGTTTTTGGGTCATCCACCATCTTCCAGATAGCCGTAAAAGCATCCGCGTCAGTCGCTGGTTTTTGCGTCCAAGTCCCCTGCCGAATAAGTATTTCAGAAATCAGGTTGATCGCATCCCGATCCGGCGGCGCGATGGAATTTCTTTTCTTATCCTTAAAATGAAGCGCTTTTTTAAGAAATACAAGAAACCGTTTGGCTTCCCGTTGACGGCTCAATTCTTCAATCATTCGTATCGCCGCTGATTTTCTCGCAGTGAGTCGCGCACCTTCCCCAACCCGACCGAATATTTCGGGATGGGCGACAAATTCCGGCTCATTAACAGAGAAAGGACGGCCAACCAACGCGTCCAATCTTTGTTGGACAAAACCGGTCAACCAAAAATAGTCGTCTGGGTTTCGGCCGCTACCAAAAATAATTTCCCAAGACTTTCCAGAGGGTTTTAGCAAACGATCTTGATCATCAAATTTCAAAGCGATGGATGCGACATAATCGCCTTTCCAATTCGCCGCGTCATCCCAGCGCGCAGCATTCTTTACCGGCGTGACGCGAATATCGTATCGGTCTTGTTCCGGCGCCAAATCAAAATGGATCAAATACTCCCGTACAGGCTCTTCTTCCCCGCCTGCAGGGCCGGGCGCGATCCAATAAAAAGAAGCTAAGCGACGAGGGTCTCCATCCAAAGCCTCGATAAGGCTAGGTGTCGACCGTCGAGAAACCTGCATGACTTTCTGCCAATCTTCAAACCAGTCACGAACCGTATCTTCCAACCATTCGTAGGAATTGTGTCCAAATAAGTAGAAGTCATCTCTAAAAATTTCAAGGGGCACGCCGTGTTCATCATTGCGCACCTGAATATACGCTCTTTGGGCTCTATGTTTAAGAGGTAGATTTTTAGGGGATAAATGCCGATGTTTATAAAAAATCAGTTCTTCTCTTCCGCGAGGAATCGGCGCTTCAGGCACAGGAAACACATAAATTTCATAGCTAGCGAATTCATAGTACCTGGGAAATTGCCATGAATCGTTTGAACGTTCGGGTTGGGAAAGCAGAACAATGTAAGATTTGGCTGGATCTTTGGGATCCTGTACTTTTAAATAAATCCGGTAAGGCAAAAGTTCTCCCGCCATAAAAGTCGGTGCGACATAATTGCTCCAATTTTTCTTAAGCGCGGATTCGGTACTGGCGTCCAGCTTCGTCTGAAGCTCTTCGGCGCTAATCATGTCTTTGCGGGCGGCCAGTTGTGAAAGCTGATTGGAAAAACGACCTTGTGCCCGTGGTCCCATGCCTTGAAAGGTGGCATCGGCACGTTTGATAGCGCCCATCAGAGCCTGAAGTTCTGGCTTTGCTTGCAACTCTTGAGAGACTAGATGGCTGTGAATCACATCGCCAAAATTTTTGTCTAAAAGTCCCAAGGGATCGCTGGCTCCAGGCACTGTTTGGATCGCCTCCCCAATCAATATTTTATTGGCGCCCGCGCGGAACTTATTGAGAGCGTCTCTTTCTTTGCCCCAAAGCAACTGGATGCCATTATCCACCACCGTACTAAGGACTGGAGAAGAATTGCTCGACAAAACACCCGCCTTCGCGCGAGCCATGACGCGAGCGAGAACCGCTGGCTCATTGAACTGAAGAATAAAAGATTCGGCGATCGGCGCAGCCACTTGTTCTGCCACCACAGCCGCCGGTTCTGTGAGAGTCGACAAAATGCTGGAGGCTAGTGGAGCTGTCACAAACGCCGCCGTCACCCATTGGAAAAATGTACGGCGACTAATCACCGGATGACGATCCGCGAAGATTTGATAAAGTTTGAGAGTGAATGCCTCCCAGGATGTGTAATCTTTATTCAACAGAGTCGTCTTCGCCCAACGCGAAATCATAGGCACCATCTCGGAATAAAGTTCTTCGTGACCTTTTAGAAGCGCCTCAAATTGCCCCAAAAGCTCATTGTCGTTTATCTCGGGATGTTTTAAAGAGGTTTGATAAATTTTCTCCGCCGCGTCGCCGATCAGTTGACTGATCCGAATCGCTCGCCCCGCCCGAGCCTGCGAATCCTCCGCCAGCCGTGCGCCGCCCGTCTGCTCATCATCGGGGATTCCAGAGAGGAGGCGCATGCTCTCTTCAAATTTTTCGGCTAAATTTAATATTTTGTCCCCATGGGAATTAAATAGTCGTTCGCGTCTTTTGAAATACCTCTGAGCGATTTCTCTATTGTCCGCATCCCCATCGGTTTCTTTATTGCGCTCACCCAATAGAATTCTCCAAATCCATCTGTCAAATGCCTCACTGCTCGTTCGGCGTGGAAGCTGGGCATGATAGGCCAAAAGATGCAAAAGACTGAGCATGCGGTCGAGATCGTCTCTCGAGATCTGTTTTTTCTGCTTAAATGAATCATAAATTTCCCGCACCTCTGTTATTTGCGTGAAATAATTAGCTTCAAAGTAAACCTTGGAAACCCCCGGCGCGACAACAACAAACTCACGAATCTTATTCAAATTTCGTTCGATACCTAACAAAGCCTCTTCCGCTTTCGCCCAGTCAAGGTCACCAGACTTTGGTTCCTCCGCCAGCCGCGCGCCGGCTTGAGGCAACTCGGCCATAATAGCTAGCCTAATTTCAGCCCAAGATTCTTTAATTTCCTGAAAAGCCACTTTAAAATTGGAGAATTTTCCATTTAAACCGCTTCCACCATCAAATACAACCCAAGGAAAGTAGAAGCTGAGGGCTTGGTAAGGCACGGGTTGATCAAAACTTCCGTTATAATTCGAGGGGCGATGAGATGAGAAAGATCCGGTGGCAATGGTTTCCCCTATCAATAATTTAGAATCCATAAACTTCACCAAGCCCGCCAATTCATCTTTGTGTTCTGCGATAAATTTCCTAAATTCGGTCACGTCATATTGATTGGCGGATTTGATCAGCTGATCCAACAACCCAAGCATGGCGTAGAACCGATCAGCGTCTAACCATTCACGATAACTTAATTTCTTTTTTACTCTTACTTTGTCATAAATCCAAAATTGAATTCCCGAACCTAAACGCTCCATATCCCCAAATCGAGCGCGAATCTGCTCTACTTTTTCTGCCATAGTGGTATTTCCAATTTCAGGCAGTGACTCCGTCGCCGTTGCCAACCGCGCGGCTAGAGGTTTTTTGGCGACAATGAAAATATGGCTATTGGGATAAACTTCTCCCCTTTCCATCTCAAAGTCCTTCTTCCATCGGTCTTGCAAATAGGGAGCAATGTACGCTTCGACGTGTTCGATTTCAAAATAATCTCCGAGTAGTTCTCTGTACTGGCTTTCCGTCATCTGGCCGGCTGACTCGTCCATATCTCGGTTCCAGAGATCCCCTTCAAAATAATATTTGCTTAAAAAATCATGCAAGTCGTAGCTTGAAAGGCGAACTTTTTTATGGGAATCGTCCGTATAAGAAAAAGAGATTTTCCGGTGCCGGTATTCTTTTACAAATTTCTCAAACTTTTGCTTGGCATATTCCGTTTTTAAAAAAACTTCGACCTCGCGAGGCTCCGGCTTCACACCATCTCTAAAAATCAGAGTGCCACCCGGTTTGAGCAAATCTTGCGCAAGCTTCAACACGCGCCGACTCATTTCCCGTCCAAAAGAAACGTCGATCTCATGTAGAGTGCTTGAGATAATCACCGTGCTGAATTGGCCTTTAAAATCACTGGGAATATTCCACTGCGTCAAATCATGCCTGTAAAATTCGATTTTAGGGTGATTTCTTCGGGCTTGTTTGAGAAGCTCTTCGTCAAACTCAATCCCAACGACTTTAGCATCAGGTAATTTTTGCTTAACCAGCCCCAAAATATCCCCCGCTGCCGAACCTAGTTCCATAATTTGATCTCCGCGGACGTACTCCACCATCCGCGCCTTATCTTTCATTCCCAATAACAAATGCCCGCGCACATCTTGATCAGAAAAATCTGTTGGCTGCTTAACCAATGGTAATAATTGGACAAGTTCTTTTTGACTGAGTCGTTCAATCGCGGTATGGACTAAAATGTATTTTTTAGAACCTTTCCATAAAAAAGCCCATGTGAATATCCCTCGAATAAATCTAAATTCCTTTCGGCTGGTCTTTTCCCGATAACTAAAATATTTCCTTAGCACGTCTTCGTTGACGACCTCCTCTTTTGTCAAAGAATAATTGAATCCCCAGATAAGCATCGCCTTCCACGCCGCCTTAAAAAAATGATCTTTGGCCAGCGCCATGATGTAGATCACTTCCCGCTCCGTCTCTCCGTACAAAGTTTCGGGAGCGGGTTGATTCTCCGCTAAACGTGCGGCGGCTTCGATTCCTTGCTTATCCCATGCTTTGCTGACCATTAAAAATAGCCAGGCGGTGATCTGAGAGAACTCCTTAAAATTTTTAAAATCTCCAATCGTTGAAATAACCCGGTGGGTTTGCTTGTCTAGAGCCATAGAAAGCTCCGCTGGACTTCCTTCAAAACGGGTATTCTCATAAACCAAATACTTTATAGCGATAACGTCGCGCGCTTCCCCCTCATCTACCGCCACCATCCCTTGAAAACGAATCCCTATTTTTTTTCTGCCACCATTCACAGTCAATTCGATTTCAAGAGGCATCATCCAGCCATCGGAATTATCAAATTCTTTGGTAACCCTTGCGGTTGCCCCCGCCAGTCGCGCGGCTAATTTTCCTGTAATTCTTCCAACCTCCACTTCTAATTGACGATATCTATCCGAGTTTTTTACAAGTGCGATGGTGTGATAATAAGGATCGTTTATCACCCGCTCGTATAGATCAAAAATATCTCCTTTTATACTCTCAGGCGCCGCTACAGTAACCGTTAAAAATCCGCCTTCTTTTATCCCAAGAAGACATAATCCAGTCCAGGAATCCATCCTAGTGAGACGAGATTTATTAGCGGCAAGGACACGTACCCCCGGAATATGGTTAACAAGCTCTGTTAAACTAACCAGACTTGTGGCAGGACGCCCATGGAGTTTTGGCCAAATAATCTTAAAATCTCTAGACTCAAGCTTCCCCCGCCTTGCCGTCAGCCGCGCGCCGCCTATTTTTCTAACTTCTAAAGTTAAACCGACTTTAGGAAAAGTCCCGAGCGGGTGTTGGTCTAAAGTAAAATTAAGATCGGCGTCGCTTCTTACGATGCCTCGAATGGGAGTCGCTTGTTCTTTGCCGTACTCATCGAAAATTTTTCGTATCATCGGACTCATTCTTCGCATGGTTTCTTCGCTGTCACTGATAAAAAGATGACCATGCTTGGGATTCAGCAGAGGAACAATGGGCGCAAACATGCCGTAGAGCTCTCCTTCGACTCTTCCATTCACCATATTCTGAGTTTCTTCATCAGCTCCAGGGACAGAAGACATCAATCGAATAGCCATAAGCATCCGCGTATTTCTGGTGACCGCATAATTGGGTACTCCGAACATCAATACATAGTTAAATTTATTTTTGCTGGAAGCTTCCTGTAAATCTTGCCAGGAATCAAAATATTGAATGCTTTCGCTGACTTCGAGCTTGCGGTGCAAATGCTCTTGTATTTCTTGAACCATGTGATCCGTATCAATAGCTGTCACCTCAAGACCGCAGAAAGCCAACAGCGCCGGCATATAGTCCCGCCCACCGGGTCCAACCACCAAAACTCTTCTGCCTTTTTCTAATTTCATTGAAATCAATTTGAGAATAATTCGCTCTTGCTGAGCTTCATCAAAAATAGTCTCTCTTGAAAGCTGATTGATCTTCCGAAATGCTTGCCTAAATTCATCGGCGGATACAAGCGGTTTGTCTACCGACAGCCGCGCGCCTTCATTCCAGTCGCGCCCGAGCATATCCATGATGTCTTCTTGGCCTGTTTTCCATTTGTCTCCGCCATAGTAGTTGATTAGTGCTTTTTCTAAATTTTCGTTGGTATCAGCTACAAATACTTCTGCGTCAATATCCAAACTTTTGTCTTGAGATTTTAAGTAGCTCTTTGCGGTGATATCGATTGCAATATGATGCTTGCTAGACCAAATATAGGCTACTCCGTGATTCATAAACCTAACCGGTCCCGTTTGATCTAATTCATCACATCTCAGTATGTCTGCTGCAAAGCCTTTCATTAAACTTCTTAAAAGGTTGGCTAGACTCTGGCTCAGTTCAAAGCAATTATTAAGAATGTAGGTCTTCTGTCCTTTTTTCGCTGCTTTCCTCGCCTCATGCCGATGAATTCGCGTCACACCCGCCGCAATTTTTTTTGCGATAGCCTCATCTAAATTCCCATGAATACGAAGCATTGTTTTTCCAAATTTTCTATCAACAAACGTCCGCTCTCTATTGCCCACCATCCGTACTCCCGCCAGCCCCTCTTCCGCTGAAACTTTGGAGGCTAGCCGTGCGCCGTGTGCTCTTTCTTCCGGCATTAAAAAGTGTGCTTGGTAAGCCTCAAGCGCCATCCTTCGAATTCTTTCTGAAATTTTAGGATCCAGCGGGTCTTTGCCTACCACAAACGCTAGAAATTCATTCAATGGCTCTTCGCCCATCATCCGGGCAATCATCTCTGCTTTTAATTTGAGTTCTCCTTGAGCCTCAGTCCCGCCCCCTTGTGCAAATACATTGGTCAACGTAAACACTCGATCCGGCACAAATACCCCATTCGTCCACGTCGATTTTAGAGCGGCTTCGACCTCAATAATAATCTCGGCAATTATTTTTTTATGTTCCGCATAATCGTCAAAATATCCCTTCAATAATTTTTCGTCAGGACGCAAAATGGCGTTCGCGCTTCCTTCCACATCCTTGGCATTCCGCGCATCCTTTTTGATGGCATAGCTCAGCGCATCGAAATGAGCCAACTCTTCATTGACTGTGTCTTGAAGATATTGCCAATAAGCGGCTGGGTAGACGAGACCTTGTTCTCGAAGGGTTTCTTCTAATTGAGTCTGGATTGGAGAGGGATTTTTGTAATCCCTGCCATGGAAATGAACATTGATCCAACCGAACGGATTTCTTCGATAGAGAGCTGGGTCGAGAGTGCCGTCTGGCAATTGGTTTTCTTTATCAGCGAGTATTTCTCTAGCCTTGTCCACCACTTTCAAGTCATGGTCTGCGACAGGGCCGGATACAACGATCACTACTTCATTTCTAGCGGGCGCTGTTTCTGCATGACTGTAGATTTCGTAAGGATCATATACAAAATAAGTGGTCACTCGATGCCCATCGGGAGATATCAAGGGGAGTACTTTGTAAATTTTGCTAACAATCAAAAGTGTTCCCTTTGACTGAGAGACCGACTTCAATAAATATCCTTTAGTAATCAAGAAAGACTTGAAGTCTCCATTAAGGAAATCCCAAAGGTCTTCAACCTTTAATGAGCTTTTGGAATCAAAAAATCTTTTTGGAAATACCCCCTCTTCATCTATCTCTTTTAAAAGAGGTTCTATTTCTTGACGAAATTGGCTCATCGAAATCTCTTGAGCCATGCAAGAGATCATCAGCTCCCCTATTTTTGGTGCAAATCTGACATAAAACCACCGAGATGCCGGATCTTCGGCTTTATTTTCTGCCAAGCGCGCCCCACCCACGCTTCCAAGCGCGCGTAAGACTTTTTTTATTTCAGCGAGTGTCTTTATTCCGATCCCATCGATATCCAGTATTTGTTGGGGTGTTGCCGATTTGAGTTGGCTGAAATTTTTTATTTTGCCAGCTTTTAATTGCTCGGTTTTGCCGATAGGAAACTCACCAATTTTGGTTTTACCCGCAGGCTCGTATCTTCCTTGCTGTCTAGCTTCTCTCCATTTCTTAATATTTTCCCAGCGTCGCCATTCCTCCAAAGCGCTCTGTTTCATGGCATTAATGGCTTGCGCCGAAATACTCCTGCTCTTAGTAGAGAATTTTTTCAGATATTTCTTAGCAATAGACTCTTCGCTTTTATAGGTCGGGGAAATAAACAAGAGCCTTAAAACTTCTCTAAGCTGAGGACTGAGCCTGAGGAACGATTCTCTATTCCCTGCCTTCCAAGCCTCTACAAATTTTCCAGAAAGCTTTTGATGATATTCGTTTTGCCTGCTCTCATATTTTTTATCTACCATTTCATACAATTTTTTATAATTGATGGAACGTTTGCGAAAATATTGAGTCAGAGTCGCTCTTTTAATTCCCATAAGCTTAGCTGCCTCCGAAACTGCAAGGCCTTTGAGGGATTTTTTATGCTTCTCCAGAAGAGCAGGAATTTCAGAGGGCACACCTGGCTCTCCCTTTACGATTCCATAGTCGGCAGGATCCTCTTCCGGATGTCGTTCAAAATATAAAAAAAGAGAAGGGTTGCTCACCCCCATCAATCTCGCAGCTTCTCTAAAACTGGGCTTTTCCCGTTGAAGCAATCGTTTATATTTCCTTAAAAGGGGTCCAACAATAGCCCTCTTAGTGGGCTTTTTTTGCACCATTTTTTTCGCCAGCCGCGCACCCGTTCCCAGCTTCTTATATTTCTCTTTCATCGCTTGCCATGCGGCTTGGTCTTGGATCGGGCCTAATCGCCGCTCCATATCCTTAAAAAATAAATCAAAATTAACCCCATTTGAATTTGGGTCTATGTAGCAATAAACCTGACTGGTATGCGCCGATTCTTTTCCCAGAACCGGTAGAAAATTTCTAGTATCGAAATCCACGAAGAAGCCATCTCCACCATATCTGTAGGGGAACAGATGGATATTTCTTGGGGACAAAGCGAGACGATTGATATCGTTGGCAAGATCGTAGACCCAACGCTCTTCAACAGGAGGCAATAGGGGGGCGCTTGATTTCTCAATCCAATCTACGCTCTCAAGGAGTCGTTTTTTAGCTTTTTCCCAACGTGCTAACACTTCAGAATATCGTGCTGTAAATCGCTCGCGCGTTAAACCTCCGCTCTTTTCGAGATCAAGAATTGCCTTGGAAGTGATGGCGAAATATTGACGAGCGCTAATTCCCTGTAAATTCTCCGTTCCTCCATAAGCTTGGTGCTTCTTCGCCCAAGCGACCAACTCATCAATATCCTGAGGCTGTAAAAACATCTGAAACTCGGCGTCCATATGCGCCAAAACATCCCTGACAGTCCCTACGCGGAACTGGGTTTTAGCAGAATCGATTTTTAAACTTTCATAATTATCAGAGAACCTTTGTCTTCCATTGCCTAGATTGTGTAACAAAGCATTAGCAATAGGATATTCCCTATCTTCGTGAATTAATGTGTAAAGATCTTGCTCATAAATCCTTTTCATTTCAGCGACGGCCTCCATACCCTCTTCCCATGCCGTCAGTCGCGCACCGCGGATGATTTCCAGGCGCGTGATGTTCGGCATTTTGACAAATTTGGCAGAGTCCAGACCGAATTTGGATTTCAACCGGTTCAGATTTAACGTCGAGATACCGGGGCCTTCATCAAAAACAATGATGCGCAGACTGCCACCGACCTCCTCTTGGCGAATAATAATGGCTGGATCGTCATACCTAAATTTTTCATTTTCTCCGGTGATCCATGTAGCTTTAAAGATCGATCGAAAAAGTGGCTCGACCTCTTCAAATTTGACGCCCTTTATCTTTTCTTCAAAACTTTGCCTTAGAATCGCCAACGAATTTTCCACGAACAACTTGCGCGGCATCCGAACCGTGTAGCCGCCCACATTTCCTTTTGCCGCCGGAACGTCATAATAATGATAATGATGTTGCGCCACGATTCCCGGCTGCTTTCTCAAGTGGTAGATAAATTGATAGTAATGATTCTTATCGACTTGTTTCCGACGCTCAAGCTGCATGGCTTCGATGAGGCGGTCGAAAATCGCTGGATCAAGGGGCTTTTGGTTTTCCTGTCGTATCCGCTTCTGATCTTTTTTCCAGCGTCTATACAATAAGTCAGACAGAGCCTCAAAATTTTTGCGATTAGAAGCTAGCGGAAATAAATAAGTGTCGACCGAGCCCAAATCATAATGAATCTGCACTCTGATTTCACTTCTGTCATTGGGATAGTCAATCTCAAGCATAGCGTTTTCATCGAGAAGTTCGACCTGATAAGACATCATGCCATAATGGTCGACAACGGTTGCCGGGTAGGGACGGCTCCGAACGAGCTCGACGATTTCCTCGAACGTGAGAAGTTCTCTAGCTGATGTTTTTGGTGTAAGCCCGATTTTGGAATGAGAAATAGAAACAGGATCTTGAGCAGTCAAAACCACTCCATACGCGTAATTTCTTAAAGCGTTAGCGTCATCTTTGGGTAAAATAAAAACCTGGGCGTCAAACCCGCGCTGCTTGTAAAAATACCGGATGGTAGCAGGGCTTACCAAGCGATTATGATTGGCCGCCATACGCGATGTAATGGACTGGTCTGTGCTCCACCAACCTTCCAGTGTTTTCTGCCGACGGATAATTCTATTAAGACGAGCGAGAGAGTTTTCTTTAGGATGCTTGGCAATGTACTCGAAATCCTCATAGGACGTTCCCCGATGCTGGGTGCCTTCTTGTTGCATTTCTATTCCCTGTTGTTCCAACAACGCATGAACCCGCTTCATCAACTTTTCGTACTGAGTCTTGTCTTGAACGGTTTTTAATAAGCTTTCGGCCAATCGAGTAATAAACAAGCTCCGGCTCAAATAGCTCTCATGAAAATCATTCCAAATAGTTTCAAGACGAAGATCGTCACTGCCAGGCGCATCGAACAAAACAACGGCCTTGCCCCCTTGCCTCAAAACTCTTCTCATTTCAACGGCGCCCTGGTGGAGATTCAAATAACCTTGCGTAAACGAAGAAACAACAAAATCGCAGGAGTTCGTGGCTAAAGGTAGGTTTTCGGTTTGAGTGCGGCGATAGCGAACATGGCGCGCCGGGCTTTTGACAAACCGGGTTTTGGGAAACACGTCGATAGCAGTAACCGTGCCGCTGGGTCTCGATTTGGCCATGGCATTCGCGAGCCACAAATGAGGCCCTGAGCCGATGTCAGCCATTCTCAAAGGAGTCCCAGGCTCAAACGTTTCCAATTCATGCAGTACAAACCTCTCGAACATCGCCGGGTAATACTGGTCGAAGCGGCGTTTATGGTAAGTATTCTCGGGTAAAAAACGCTCTTTCCATCCTTTCATCAACCTAGATGGTAGCGAGTCGTTGCGCAGGGATTCAAATGCTATAGATCCAACACCACTCGAAAGCCGCGCGCCGGCTTTTAGTTTCTTCGAAGCTTGCGTTAGATTTTTAATGCGTTGAATACCTTTGGAAGACTGTGCTCGATCATAAATACTTAAAATTACTTCTGGGGCTTCCTCTCGTCTGGAGCTCAATACTTGAAAAGCCTGATGGAGCTTACCTTCATACTTAATGGCAAAAAGTAGTGCCGCTTTTTCAACTTTCTGCACAAAACCGTCGATAACGGCGTCCGCAAATTTTTTAGAGGAATCCACGAAAAGAACCTGTTCGTTCAAAACCACATGAAGAGGTTTTTTTAGGCGCTGCGCTTCGTCCAGAAGACTGGAAAAAACAACTCCGAGACATCCCTCGATGGATCCTCCAGCGATAATCACATGTAAAATCGGCTGACCGGATAATTGTTTCAGAACAGACCGAATCGTTTGATGCATGTGGGTTTCATACCAATGAGCAATAATCCGGTCTATTTGCTTTTTCGTGAAGCCCTGCGATCTCAGCGTTACTTCTGTCGGCTTTTGATTCGTCCAAAAATAATGACTGCCCTCTTGCCTTAAAAATCCTCTGTCTTTAAGTTTCCGAGTTAAGCTTTGATCATGCCCAGGATCAACAAAATAGCGTTCTCCAACATTGTCGCTATAAGTCACTCTTGGCCAGCGCGCGACATTCGTCTCCCCAAAAATTTGAATTCCTGCTTTCGCCAATGCTGCCATGTTTTCGCCAACAGCAACCAGACCTTCTTCCTCTTCACCGGCCGCAAAATGATTTACAACAAACAAAGCCGCTTTTTCATTTGCTAGCCGGGCACCTTCTTCCACGCGTCCCAATCTGACGGTGCTGATGGGTTCCATGAGTGAAGCGGCGACTAATGTGTTGGCGTCGGCTAAAGATAATTTGGAGGCGTCGGCTGTAAGGACTTTTTTATTTCCCGTGAGAGGCTCCAAAAGAATCGATTCGTATTTTTTGCGATTGGTTTCGCCAGTGACGGTTGGAGTGAGAACGGCGTAGGAGTAGCCTTGTTCTTTGAAAAGCTTTGTCAGATGTTCGGTGTGATAGCCGCCTGAGATAAGGACGGCGACTTTGGCTTGGTGTTCCGTAAGAGCGTTTTGGGTTTTTTGAATGAAGGCTAGGTCTCTTTCACCGACCGAAGTGTAAAAATCCCGGAGAGCCAGCTTCGTGTCTTCGAGCGAGCGGTCGAGCGGAAGCAAATCGTCGAAATAACCTAGTTCCGCGAGTTTTCGATTGATGAATGCTAAATAACGCTCTTCACCAAAATCCGGCTCATTAACTTCAAACAAATGAAACTCCTCGGAGCTCATTTGAATGCTGTAGGCAGAGCGAAGCAGATTCAAATAGCGATCGATAGCATGGATCAACAATGCGTCATTGCGAGGAGCCGGAGGCGACGAAGCAATCTCAGTCGAGAAGATTGCTTCGCTCACTTCGTTCGCTCGCAATGACATATCGTAAACTTTCTTTTCTAGAACTTCTGATTCCGCAATCAGCCTGGCGAGGTCTATTTTTGAAAAGGCTTCTAAGTAATCCAGGTATTCTTTGAGATTGGGGTATTCCCTAGCCTCAACCCCATTCTTCTCGGCAATAATAAAAGTATTTCGTAAGTAGGAAAATTGAGCAAGCTTCTCCTTGCCTAATTTCCCGGCGCTTTCAAGGTATTCTCGAAGCTCTCGTCCTCCCCCGCTTTTTTCAATCGCCTCAATGAGCGACGCCTGCTCTAAATTGGCGAGATTAAAATCCATTTTGCTTTCCTGGTCTTGAACCGCTAAAAGTTTTCGGATCGCTTCAAAACTGGATAAATCGAGATTATTTTTTACCGCCAGCGCCGCCAGCGCTTTAAAATTTTTCTCGGCCGTTTGATTTCTCTCTTTTTCGTATGAGATTAGTTCTTCGGGATAAAATTTATTTTTGAGTTTTGCGAGCGAGCTTTGTGCACGACCGATGGATTCCAGCGCATGTTCGCGCTTGCCTGCCAAATCGGCGTACGCGTGAAGACTTTTCATGTACAGTTCTTTGTCTTCAACACCGATGATTTTCATCGGGTGATCCGAGGTGAGATTGAGATATTCCTGCCCAGCGATTTCTCCGTCGATTAAAAATTTCTTGGCCAGGCGATCCCAAACTTTGCGAGACGCCATTTTCTTGAGTGCCGTCAGCGTATCATCTTGAGAACCACCTTCCGACAACACCAAATCCACTCCATATTTGGACATAATCTCATCCAGCGTTTTGGCGAGATTTTGCTGACCGCTCAGATTGGCGTGAGCGTCTTGGATGTGGATGATAAAAACATTTTTGTCGCCACGATGAATTTCTTTAAGCGATGAAAATTGGAGCGGCGCCTCAAAACGCGTGGGGTCAGAAAGGAGCGTGGCCAGCGGCTTTTCAGGCAAAAGCTTTCCTATATTATCTACCGGCGACGCCCAAGCCAGATCGGATAAAAGAAAAGTAAATACCAAAAGAAAGCTGATAGCCCTAATGCTTATCGGTTTTCTACTATTCAATCGTTGACCTTCTTTTTAAAGCAACTATTGGAAGTACCTAGAGTTAGATCGTGCAAGCGATTAACTTGCCAAAGTATACACGGGAACCCCCTCCATTTTCAAACATTTAGCCAAAATTTATTTGTTTTTAATTTAATCAAAATTAACTAATTATTACAAATTATTAAAATTAATTTCAAACTCAAATTCTGCAGACTAAGGTGTGCAAACTAAGGATGAGCAGACTAAGGATCGACAAACTAAGGTAGGTCAGGTTTAAACCTGACCTACCTTAGTTTGCAGGCCTTGAGTAAGGGGAGTTTCTCATTGCTAACAAACTAACGGTTAAGGGTAGCGCAAACTTTAGTTTGCGTAATTCAGGCAGAGTTCAAAATATCCAGAAACGCCTTACAAGGGCACTGCGATGCAAGACCCGTCGCCGGATCCGGGACGGTTACGTTGACTTGAGATAGGGCATTTTGTATACTGTGCGGATAAACTTTTGGAGTTTTTAATGTCTTTGCTTCATGATTATTCGTACGTCCTCGGCTTTCTGATTATCGGAATCGGCTTCGTTGTCGTCAACAGCATCCTCCCCCTTCTCTTAAGTCCCAAAAGCCGCGGCTCCCGCGCGAACGACCCTTACGAAAGCGGTGAGGTGCCTATCGGTAACGCGTGGATCCAGTTCGACATCAATTATTATCTTTTCGCTTTGATTTTTTTGGCATTCGACGTGGAAGCGGCGTTTTTATTTCCCGTACTCGTCGTCTACCGCTCCATGCTGAGTTGGGCGATGTTTTTAGAAATCGCCTTATTCTTAGCGCTACTGAGCTTCGCGATACTTTACGCCTGGAAAAAAGGACTTTTTGAATGGAAATAAAAGCCGGCCTCGACCACAATCCTGAATATTTGAATACACAGTCGCCCGCACCGGGACTGGTCAACATGTTCCGCGTCGAGGATGTTTTAAATCTGGCTCGCGCCAATTCGCTTTGGCCCCTCACTTTCGGTTTGGCCTGCTGCGCAATTGAGCTCATGGCCGGCGGCGCTGCGCGTTTTGACATGGATCGTTTTGGATTTGGCGTGTTCCGTCCTTCGCCTCGCCAAGCAGACTTGATGATTGTCGCCGGCACGATTTCCCGCAAGATGGTTCCTTGTATCAAAACTTTGTATGACCAAATGCCCTCCCCCAAATACGTGATCGCGCTCGGTGGATGCGCCACCGCCGGCGGACCGTTTAAATTTCCCGGCCAATACGGCATTCTTGAAGGCATCGACAAAATTATTCCGGTGAATGTGTATGTGCCGGGCTGTCCACCGCGTCCCGAAGCGCTGATCGCGGGCATTATGGAACTTCAAAAACAAATTAAGGCTGGAAAAACGCAAGGCGTCATGTCCCCGGCTTCTTGCAATGACTCTCAGGATGGCCGTCCCGCGGAATACAAAAACGCGATTTCCCGGGCGGATTTCCGCAAACCCGTTCCACCGCCTGCGCCGCCAGCTCCTCCCGCAGCGGCTGCCGCTCCGACAGCGAGTTAATCCGATGCCCGCCACACAAACCACGATGAAAGATTGGCTTTTGGAAGTCATTAAGCCCGAAGAATTGAACGAAAAAGATTTTGTGAAGTCGGGCATTCTCTTTGAAGCGATTGTGCCTCAAAATAAAATCGCCGATGTCGCGCACGAATATTTAAAACAAGGTTATTTCCTAGAATCCCTCACCGCCGTCGATTTTTCCGACTGCTTTGAGCTCGTTTATCATTTCAACCAGTGGGAAAAAACTTCCCGCTCCGTTATCAAAGTTTTGATCACCAAAGAATCCAATCAAGCCCCTTCGATCAGCTCGGTTTACAAATCTGCGAATTGGTTTGAGAGAGAAATTTTTGACATGTTCGGCGTTCAATTCACCGGCCATCCCAATTTAAAACGCATTCTGCTTCCCGAAAGCGCTACGATTTTTCCCCTCTTAAAAAGTTTTAAAGGCGAGGCCAAGGGATCGGACGTCGTTCAATCCTTAAAGCTCATCGAAGAAGATGCCGCCGAATTTGAAGTGCAAAAAAAAGGGCCCGTTGTCCTCGAGAAAAGCAAAAAAAATGCCAAAGATTATTATTTGAATCTCGGACCCCAACACCCCAGCACACACGGCGTTTTGAGAGTGCTGCTCCATCTTTCCGGCGAACGCGTTCTCGACGGCGAACCCGTAATCGGTTATTCGCATCGTCATCACGAAAAAATGATGGAGATTCAAAACTATCTGGCTTGCTGGCCTAATTTTGGTCGTCTCGATTATGTGGGCGCCATGAGTTACAACTTTGGCTACGCGCTTCTCATCGAAAAAGCGATGGGTGTCACGCCGCCGCCGCGCGTCGAGTACATTCGCGTACTCACCACCGAGCTCAATCGTATCGCGAGCCACCTTTTGTGGATGGGCACTTTCTTGCTCGATCTGGGCGCCTTCACCCCCTTCTTTTATTGCTTCGATGATCGCGAACAGATTTTAGACATTTTGGAAATGGCCACCGGCGAGCGTCTGACCTACGATTATTTCCGTTTCGGCGGTGTGGATCATGACATTCCCGAAGAAACCGTGCCCGCCGTCAAAGCGTTTATCGCGCATTTCAAAAAACGCCTCAAAGATTACAACGGACTCGTGACTAAAAATATTATTTTCCAAAAACGCACTCAAGGGCTCGGTATCTTGACCAAAGAACAGGCGCTGGCATATGGCGTAACCGGTCCGATGCTTCGCGCTTCCGGCGTTTCTTACGATTTGCGCCGCCAAGAACCTTATTCCATCTATCCGGAGCTTGATTTTGAAGTACCGACGGCAACCGACGGCGACGTTTATTCCCGCTACTTGGTGCGCAACCGCGAAATTGAAGAGAGTTTAAAAATTATCGCTCAAATCATCGACAAAATTCCGGCGGGTGAATTCAAATCCGGAAAATTGCCGAAAAATGTGCCCAAAGGCGAATACTATTCGGCCGTCGAAGGTGCGAGAGGTTCTTTTGGCATCTATCTGGTGAGTGATGGCACGTTAAACCCGTACCGGATCAAACTGCGCACGCCTTCTTTCTCTAATTTGAACGCTTTTATCGAGCTTTTGCCGGGCTGCCTGATTTCCGACGTGATCGCGGTACTGGGCAGCACCGACATTGTACTTCCGGAGATTGATCGCTGATGCCATTTCTCGACTCACTCCCATTCGTTTTGCGTGAAATCCTCACGATTGTTATTTATGGGACACTGGTCATTCTCTTTTTGTCGGTAAACGCTCTCTTTTTGGTGTGGGCGGAGAGAAAAGTGTCCGCTCGCATCCAACTCCGTCGCGGCCCCCTGCATGTGGGTTTTGCGGGCATGCTACAAACCGTCGCCGACGCAATCAAACTTCTTTCCAAAGAGCTGGTGATTCCAAAACAGTCTGATAAATTTGTCTACCTTCTGGCGCCGGTTCTGGTGTTCGCGCCGATTCTCTCGGCGTTCATCATTATGCCGTTGAGCTCCAACTTCATTATTCGCGACTTGAATGTCGGATTTCTTTTCGCGTTTTCGCTGACCAATATCTCTTTTATTGGGATTTTTATCGCCGGCTGGTCGTCTAATTCCAAATACGCGCTCTTAGGTTCGATGCGCGCGGTCGCTCAAAATATTTCTTATGAAATTCCTCTTCTTTTATCCACCATGGGCGTTGTCCTGATCGCTCAAACAATTAAAATGACTGAGCTGGTGAACGCTCAAGCCAATATTTGGTATGTCGTGCTTCAACCCGTCGCCTTTATTATCTTTATCTGTTCGGCCTTGGCCGAGGCTAATCGCGCGCCCTTCGACATTCCCGAAGCGGAGTCGGAGCTTGTGGCCGGTTTTCACACCGAATATTCGGGCATGCGTTTCGCGCTTTTCTTTCTTGGAGAATATTCGGCGATTTTCGTGTCTTCCGCCATCGCGACCACCCTGTTTTTGGGGGGTTGGAGAGGCCCTCTGCTTCCCGGACCCATTTGGTTCTTGATCAAAGTTTATGCCATCGTTCTAGTCATCATGTGGATACGCTGGACATTTCCGCGTTTGCGCAGTGATCAGCTCATGGCCTTTGCCTGGAAAGTTTTGATTCCGTTTGCACTCGTGAATCTGTTTTTAACGGCGTTAGTTCTGAAACTTATTTAAATGATCAAATATTTGAGCGAAGTATTCAACGGTTTTGTGGGTCTTATTCAAGGAATGGCGATCACTTTGCGTTACGCCGTCAAGAAACCCGTGACGGTCATCTATCCCAAAGAACGCATCCCAATGAAGCGTTTCAAAGGACCCATCTCTTTTGTCGTGGAACCAAAAAATGGCGATCATTTGTGCATCGCCTGCAATGCTTGCATCAAAACCTGCCCTTCTCGCTGCATGTCACTCGAAGCCCGCAAATCGGCGGTGGACGGCAAGCGCGTGCTGACTGATTTTAAAGTCAATTACATGCTCTGCAGTCTCTGCAGTCTTTGTATCGACGTTTGTCCGACGGACGCGCTCCGGCACGATGATCCTAATTACGACATGGTTTCGTTGACTCAAAAAGAATTGGTGATGGATCTTCTGGAGCCTTTCCGCGTGAAGGGAACGCCGCTAACCAAGATCCCGACAGTAGACCCTGCGGCGGCTGTCAAACCGGCGGCTCCCGCAGCTCCGGCCACATCTCCTGCTCCGGAGGCGCCAAAATCATGAATTTAATGGATGTGATCTTTATGGGAGTGGTCGCGATCACCTTAATCGGTGGTATTTTAGCTGTTTCCCTGAGAAATGTTTTTTATAACGCGCTGTCTTTGATTCTCTGTCTTTTTGGCGTCGCCTGCCTTTTTATTTATTTGAATAGCGAGTTTTTAGCGATCATGGAAGTGATTATCTATATCGGCGCGATTTCGATTGCGATTATTTTTGCCATCATGCTTTCTCAGCCGGCGCTCTTGCAGCATGAAAAGAGAGAGCCCAAGAAAATATTCAAAGCTTTTCTGGCGAGTGCCCTGTTGCTTATCGGCTTGGTCAAAATTATCCGCCACACCGCCTGGCCTATTTCTTCGGTGGAAGGCGATTATGGCGTTCGCGCCATCGGCAAGACTCTTTTAACCACTCAAGTGCTTGGCTTTGAAGCCGTGTCCTTGGTGCTGTTAGTCGCCATTATCGGAGCGCTTGTCATCTCCAGCAAGGAAACACGCTGATGAGCCAATCCCTGCAAAGCTACCTTTTAATCTCTTCGATTCTTTTGGCGACCGGTGTTTTCGGCCTTCTTTTCCGCCGTAATCTCGTAGCGCTTTTGATATCACTGGAGCTTATTTTAAATTCCGCCAGCATCAACTTCATGGCCTTCAATAAATTCACGATGCCCGACAAATCAACCGGCCAGGTTTTTGTTATTTTTATTATCGCGTTGGCGGCGGCGGAAGTTTGCATCGGCCTGAGCTTGATTTTACTGCTGTATCGCAAGAAAAATTCCATCAATATCGAAGAAGCAAAGGATTTGCAAGGTTAAATGGATCTAAAACTTCTCTGGATCATTCAATTAGCGCCTCTGGCGGCCTTTTTAACCATTCAGCTTCTGCCGAATGGGCTTAAAAAGTCAGCGCCCCTTTTGGGAATGTTCGGAGCCTTGACCGCCGCGCTCTCAAGCTCGATTCTTTTTTGGCAACATCGCGAAGCCCAGGGTTTTCCGCTTCAATTCATCTATCCTTGGCTACAAATCAATGACAGCATGGCCGTTGTGGGCTTCCTATTAGATCGACTGAATCTTCTGATGATTTGGCTTGTCACTGTCATCGCCTTTTTCGTCCAGCTTTTTTCTTATTACTACATGGCCGAGGACAAGTCTCGCGCGCGTTACTTCGGTTTCTTAAGTTTCTTCTCATTTTCCATGACAGGACTGGTGCTTTCCTGCAATCTGCTTCAAACCTTTCTCTTTTGGGAACTCGTCGGTCTTACCTCGTATCTGTTGATTGGTTTTTGGTTTGAAAAACCGAGTGCCGCGACCGCCGCGCGCAAAGCTTTCACCATCAATCGCCTTGGCGATTTGGGATTTTATTTGGGCATTATTCTTCTTTTCTTGTCGCTAGGGACTTTAAATTTCACGGAGCTGACCCCCGCTTTGCTTCACGCACATTTTTCTCCGCACATGATCACGATTTTAGGCTTGTTGGTATTCACAGGCGTGATGGGCAAATCTGCTCAATTTCCTTTTCATAACTGGCTCCCGGACGCGATGGAAGGTCCTACGCCGGTCAGCGCGCTCATTCACTCGGCCACCATGGTCGCGGCAGGCGTTTTTCTTTTGTCGCGCGCCTTTGGGCTCTTTGGCGCCTCAGAGACCACACTCTTTATTGTCATGACTATCGGCGCACTCACCGCTTTCACCGGAGCGGCTTTGGCGACCATTCAACGCGACATCAAAAAAATCATGGCCTATTCGACCATTAGCCAGCTCGGTCTTATGGTGATGGCCATCGGCGCCGGCTCTCCCACCGCCGGCATGTTTCACCTGACCACGCACGCGTTTTTTAAATCCCTTTTATTCTTAACCGCCGGCGCCTTCATCCACCATCATCACACCAACGATATTTGGGAAATCGGTCAAAATGGCGGCAAAAAAAATACACTTCCCGTCCTCACGCTTCTGATTGGCCTAGCGTCGCTTTGCGGCCTGCCTCCCTTCTCAGGGTTTTTCTCAAAAGACATGATTTTAGAAACACTCAAAGAACACAACCTGTTCTTTTATGGCGTTGCGATCTTTGTAAGCTTCTTAACCGTTTATTATTCTTTCCGCCTGCTGTTTGTGATTCTTCTTTCCAAAGAAAAACACCAAGCGCATGGCCATGAGGAGCACGCACATCACTCCTCTCCGACACTTACGCTTTCCATGGCATTACCTTTGATATCGCTGGCTTCCATCTCGCTTTATATGGGCTATCTGGGCTCCCCTTTAAATCATTCGCTCTTAGCATGGCTCGGACATGAACACGAAGTTCATTTAAATATCGAACTTCTTCTGACAACACTGGGCTTGGTCGCCAGCGGCGGCGCGGTCGCTTGGTGGCAATTTAAAAATCCCGAAGCCGCCGAGAAAAAATTAAACGACTCCCGTGGATTTATTTTTACCACGCTCTCCAATAAATTTTATATCGACGACCTCTATCAATTTTTAGTGAAAAAGGTGGGGTTGGGGCTCGCCGCCATCCTCAACTGGTTTGACCGCAAATTCGTCAACAATATGATGGTCAACGGCACTTCTTATAGAATTTTAGATTTAGGACGTTTGACTTCCGGGCTCCAAAGCGGACTGCTTCAGGATTATTTGTCAGTCGCGCTCATGGTGGGGATCCTGGTTGTATTTTTTGTAGTACGGTAATCGTTTAAAAAATAAAAGGAATCTTGATGAATTTCCCGATTCTTTCGGCGATGCTTTTGTGTCCGGTTGTCGGACTTTTTATAGTGCTTCTGACACCGCCCCGCTATGAAAACGTGGTGCGTGTTGTCTCCGTTCTTTCCGCGGCGGCCTCTTTAGCGCTCTCTATCTGGGTGTGTTTAAAGTTTAATGCTCAAGATGCGTCTTTCCAGATGATTGAGCATATCGAATGGGTAAAAAGCTACGGCATTCATTACTCCAATGCGGTGGATGGCCTCAATGTCTCGATGTTGCTTCTAACCTCCATTGTTATTTTCTGCGGCACGTTGGTGTCTTGGACGGTGACCTACCGCGTCAAAGAGTTTTACGCGAATCTTCTGTTTCTAGTGGCCGGTGTGTTCGGCGTGTTCATGACGACTAATCTTTTCTTCTTCTTCCTTTTTTATGAAATCGCCGTGATCCCAATGTATCTTTTAATCGTGGTGTGGGGCTCCACCAACAAACAATACGCGGCGATGAAGCTGACACTGTATCTTCTTTTGGGCTCTGCCCTGATGTTCGCGGGCTTTCTTTATATGTACTCCATGCCCGGCGCTCACACCTTTGATCTAGTGGCCATCAAACAGAATGTTCATTTCTCGTTTGGAATACAAAAGATTCTTTTCGCGGCTCTCTTTTTAGGCTTTGGAGTCCTGGCCGCCTGTTTCCCCTTCCACATTTGGTCTCCGGAAGGCCATGTCGCGGCTCCCACCGCCGCGAGCATGTTGCATGCCGGGGTTCTGATGAAACTTGGCGGTTTTGGTATTCTTCGTGTAGGCGTTTATCTCTTGCCGGAAGGCGCGCATTACTGGGCTCCCACGATCGCTGTGTTGGCGCTCTGCAATATCGTGTACGGCGCCATGGTCGCGACCCAGCAAAAAGATCTAAAATTCATTATCGGCTATTCCAGCGTCAGCCACATGGGCATTGTACTCTTGGGTATCGCCACCATGACGCCTACCGGCTTTAACGGCGCGATTTTTCAGATGTTTTCTCACGGCATCATGACAGCCCTTTTCTTCGCCTGCGTTGGATTTATTTATGATGGTTGTCACACCCGCATGCTGGATGAGCTCGGAGGCCTTTCCAAGCAAGCGCCGCGTATCTCAGCATTTTTCATCATCGCGGGTCTCTGTGGACTTGGGCTTCCGGGGATGGGAAGTTTTATTGCGGAACTTTTGGTCACTGTCGCGGCGGTTCAAGTGTACCCGGTCATCGGCGCGGTCTCCATCATCGCACTCTTAATCACCGCTTATTACGTCCTAACTGCGCTGCAAAAAACATTTTACGGGCCTCTTAATGAAACAACGGCTCATCTCAAGGACATTAACTTTTTTCAATTTATTCCAAGAGCTATCCTCGTCGGATGCCTGTTATTTTTTGGAATATTTCCTCAAATTTTCATTCAGTGGATTTCTGTTTCCACTAAAGCACTCTTAGGAGCTTAAGCGACCAAAATGCCGCATTGTCTTTTCTTTTTACCTGAAATAGCTCTTCTGGGCGTAGCGCTTATCCTCCTATGCCTGATGGTTTCTAAAAAAGAAAGTTCCGTGGACCTTCAGCCCTTCATGGTGCTGTCCAGCATCGCGGTATTCGCGACGGTCGCTTATTCTTTTAAATCGTCGGCCGTTTCCACCTTTTATGGCACTTATCGGGTGGATCTTTTTTCGCAAGGGTTTAAAGCTCTTTTAGCCTTGGCCTTTTTCTTTACCATCGTTTTGTCGGAAGATTTGAACGTCATTCCCAAGCGCTTGAATATCGAATATTACCTCTTTCTGACCACGTCGATGCTTGGAATGATGATGATCACAAGCTCTTCTGATATTTTGACGCTTTATGTGTCACTGGAGCTTTCCGCATATTCCTTATACCTTTTGTCAGGCTTAAAGCAGGATAAAAAAGCGTCCGAAGCCAGCGTGAAATACCTGATTTTTGGCGCCGCGACCAGCGGTTTATTCCTCTGGGGAGCCAGTCTCTTGTGCGGCTTGGCTAAAACAACTTCTCTGGTTGGGATTGCCGTTGCCTCTGAAACGCTCATGACACAGCCGGCATTTCTTCTGGGACTCATCTTTGTCTCCTTCGCGTTTTTATTTAAGCTGTCTAATTTTCCTTTCCATTTCTGGGCGCCAGATGTGTATGAAAGCTCGGCGACGCCGGTGACTGCCTTTATCGGCACCGCTTCCAAGGCCGCGGCGGTCGCGATCTTGATTCGCGTGTTCATGTTCCTCACGCCTACCGGAAATTTTGTCTATTTGTTGGGAGGCCTGGCGTTTATCTCCATGACGATTGGAAACACCGCCGCCCTACTTCAGAAAGATGTGAAGCGGCTTTTGGCCTACTCGAGCGTCGCGCAGGCCGGCTATCTCATCATTGGTCTTTTGTCGGGAAGCTTCGAAGGTTTTTCTTCGAGCTTTTTCTACGCAGTCGCTTATGTCCTGATGAACACGGCCGCCTTTTTGGTGGTGCTGATTATTTCAAAAGATTCGAAAGAAGACAATCCGCAGATCGCTCACTTTGACGGATTGGCCGAGCGTTCACCCTTTTTGGCGCTGATTTTACTTTTAAGTCTCTTGTCGCTGGCCGGTATCCCGCCACTGGTGGGTTTCACAGGAAAATGGATTCTCTTTTCGGCGGCGATGGAAAAAGGCCATTGGTTTTTGGTGCTATGGGCGGTTTTAAACAGCGTTGTCTCACTTTTTTACTACCTGACACTTGTCAAACACGCCTATCTCGAAAAACCAAAAAATCACGCGCCGCTAGTGATCTCGGGCTCTTTGAAAGTAACGGGATTATTTCTCCTGGCGGCGATTATTTGTTTGGGAGTATTCCCTGATTGTTTGATTCGATTGACGCAGGCAGCCGTTTTAAACGGTTTGATTTGGTAAGAGTTATTTCCGGCGAACCGTGGTCACGGTGTTGCCTTCAAAAGACGGGATCAGAAGCTCATCCCGTTTTCTATCATAAGAAATATCAGCAGGCGTTCTCAGCCCACCCAAATAAGTTGTGATGGTGCCGCGGCCATAAAGCGGGATCCGGTAAATCTCCCCCTTTTGAAAACTGGACACATAAAGATTTCCTGAGGCGTCGTAGTCAATCCCGTCGAGTCCGTTCAGACCTTTTTTCAATACGTGGACTTTTCCTGTCGACCGTTCGATTTCCAGAATCTCCCCTTTAGTCCAGGTCACCACCATCAGATTTTTTGTTTTTGGGTTAAATAGCACGCCGTTCGGGCCACCCAATTCCGGCGAATTGGAATAAACACTGATTTCATAATTTTTGGCGGGGTTTATCTTGAAAATACGATTGGTCAGCATATCGCTGGTGTACAAAACGCCTTGAGAATCGGCCGTCAAATCGTTCAAAAACTTTGCGCTAAACGAAGAGAAATCCACGGTCACAGTGAGCTTGCCGTTTTCTTTATTAAAACCCTTCACGACATCAATATCCGTCACAAACAGCGTTTTCCCGGAAAGCACCAGTCCTTTGGGCGCGTTCAACACGGCTTCTTTTCCGCCGATAAATTTTTGAATCACAATACTGCCATTAGGATTAATTTTTGAAATGTATCCGTTCCCATCTTTCTCTAGCGGACCACCGTTGATATTGGAGACATAATAAGAGCCGTCTTCGGGATCCACGATAAAGCTCTCCGGCGTCTGAAAATTGGAAAGGGTCAAAGCATACGAAGGTTGAGAAATAAAAAGGGAGAGAATGAATAGAAGAATAAACTTTTTCATGCCCAAATTATAGCACGAGGTCTCTGAGTTATGAAACCGAAAATAGGAAACCTTTTAAATAATAGGTTTCTGGGATAAATGGATTGATCGGATGATCGGCAGATTGTTTAAAAAATTTGACCACGCGCATTTCTTTTCGCGTGTCCCAGGCCGCGTTCAAAGCGGCTTGCATCAAGATATTTTCATCGACGTGATAAGAGCAGGAAAAACCGCCAAAAGCCCGCCAGGATTGAGCAGTTTAAACCCCCTTAAAAGAATTTCTTTGTAGCCCGTAATGGCTTCTTCCAAAGCCGCTTTTCTTTTCACAAAAGACGGCGGATCCAAGACCACCACATCAAATTTTTTACCTTCGGTCTCAAGCGATTTGAGTTCGTCAAACGCGTTGGCCGCTTTAAAACGGAGTTTTTCTTCGGAAATACCGTTAAAGCTGCGGTTTTGCTCCGCCTGCTGCAACACATTTTCCTGACTATCGATGCCAAGCACTGTCATTCCTTTCAAGGCCAGGTGCAACGCAAAACCTCCTTGATAACAAAACACATCCAACGCGCTTCCTCCGGCAAATCCGGCCTTTTCCACCAACTCCGCCAGAAGGACTCTATTTTCTCTTTGATCCAAATAGAAACCGGTTTTGTGACCCTCGGAAAAATTGAGCTGGTATTTCGCCGCTCCCTCAAAAATAGTGATCTCATCGCCACAAGACTGCTCCACCCATCCCGTTTTCTCCTGGAGCCCTTCCGTCCGGCGGGAGCCTGAGTCACTCTTTTCGTAAATTCCACGTGAAGGAATTGTGCGTTTGAGCGCCTCCAATATTTGTTCCCGAAAACGCTCCATCCCAAAAGTTCCTAATTGCATCACCAGCACTTCTGCGTACTGATCCACAATCAACCCCGGCAGTCCATCCGCCTCGCTGGAAATCACGCGAAAAGCATTGGTATCACTCACAAAACGTTGTCTAAATTGAACGGCCTTTAAAATTTTCTCGGCAAAAAAATCCGCCCCAAAACCACTCTCTTGCTTATTCGACAAAAGACGAACCGTGATTTCCGACTTCTCATTCCAGTAACCGGTTCCCACGCATTTCCCAGTCGAGAGGAAAACATGCGCCAGATCTCCGGGCTCGAGATCCCCTTTTATTTTTTCGATTTGACTGCGATAAATCCAAACATGGCCTGACAGCGCGTCAATCCGGCCGGATTTCTTTAAGAACACTTGTCCCACAACCGTTCTATTCATATTTTTCCTTCAAATGGTCGATGAAATCCATGCGCCTTCACTTGATGCTTCCATAAACTGTCGCCGCTTTCTTTCTTAAATTCTTCCAGCATGGCTGTAAATGTTTCAGTGCTAAGCACGCTCGCCCCAAATCCACGCGCAATGCGCGAAATCGCCTGATCGCGTGTGACAACCACGAGTCGGCAAACCGCTTTTTTTTCACACAGGTATTTTTCGATATAGGAATCCGCGGAAACCGCCTGAGAGTATAAAATTTGAAGTGTGGGTGTTTGGAAAGCCTGCCACTCCGCATCATCCCCTTGGCCATCCAAAACCATCTGAATCTTTCGTCCGGATGCGGAAGCAAAATTAGCGAGCGCGTGAAGCAGGGACTCACGCGTCACCGCATTATTTTTATGTTTCCGGTTTTTTAAATCGTAAAGCAGATTATAGCCGTCGATCAGCCATTCTTCCGGCATATGATTTTTCTATTAAGAAAGGAACCTTTAAAAAGAGGGCTATTTCTCTTCCATTTTTCGAACCAGGTAGGAGTCGAGCAAATCTTTCTTGCTACGCCATCTCCCGCCAATCTTGAACCCTGGAAGCACCCCTTTTTTGAGCCAGCGATACACCGTCATTTCATGGACTCCCAAGTACTTGGCAATCTCCTTGGTAGTCATGATCTGCGTGCGCTCGGGTCTTACCGATTCCTTGTACTTTGGTTCCGCACCGTTGCCATTGGTATTCATAGTCATTTCTCCTGTACTCTGGAGAAATTATAATATAATATTTACTATTTGTCAACTTATTTAAGCATTATTTATCATATTTATTTTAAATGATAAATAAACAAGTAATAATTAATAATTGTAAATCATTGAAAACAAATAACTTACTTAAAAAGTCCCAAAATGTCCTTGGCCTTGCCCTGGATCAAGTTAGCGCTATCCCCAGCCAAATTCAATACACCGCCAGCCCCCTCCTTAAAGAAACTCAGATCCGTCAGCTTGGAAAGCGTGGTATGAGTCAGCGCTTCGAACATAATCAGGGCTACCAGCGCCTGGGGATTGGTAATATCTCGGTATTCCTTGTTCCGGATATTGATAGGGAATGTCTGGATGCTGGGATTGCCCCCACGGCTATAATCCTTATAAACAACGGTTCCAATGGATAAATCGAGCTTATCGATGCGCAGCTTAACCTCCGCGTTTTTCTTGCCGGAAGCTGCCTCTTTTTGACCGCCTTTGAGTGCGTCAATATTCAACTTACCCTCTTTATCTTTGACCACCACCAGTTCTTTGAGATCAATGCGAACCGCTTCAAAATGGACTTTTCCCGAAAAAAGAGCCATGGGGTCAAAGTCCACCGTCAGTTCCGGCATATCCAACATCGTTCGATCCTGATAGGAAGAAGGGTTTTGGATGTGTATTCCTTTGAGTTCGGCGGCACCCTTTAAGAGACTCGTTTTAAAACTCTTAATTTCAACCGGAACATGCGCGACTTGGGAAATTGCGGAGGTGACAGTCGCCTTCAAAATCATATCTTTGGCAAAAAAAGCCAAAACAATAACAACTCCAAAAACAATCATGACTTTTCCGAGAGAGCTTTTTTTCTCTGATTTATTTTCCATAGCGATCCTTTCTTAAGCGAATACTAGAGGTGAATTTCCGGGGAAAAACGGGGTAAAACGAAAATCAAATTTCAATAAGCGAGTGCTTCATCAATCTTGGCTCTGATCTTCTCGAGAGAAAGACTCCCTTTTTCAAAAAAAGCGAAATAACCCAATCCTTTGAACTTTTCTTCGACTTCTTCCTCAATACAGCCGGTCACAACAATCACACGAATCATGGGGTTGATATTCTGAAGGATTGGCAAAAACTTCTCGCCCGTCACAATAGGCATATTAAAGTCCAAGAGCACCACCTTGGGATGATGGCGACGGAAAGTATTGATCGCGTCCTCGTGATTTGTCGCCATAAAAACATCATAACCGTGAGACTTAAAGTATTCTTTAAGCATCGACGAAAATGCCGGCTCATCGTCCACGATTAGAATTTTGCCTTTAGACATTCAAACTCCCTGTTTTTTCATAAGAATGCGTTCGAGGGATCCAAGGAGTATTATATCGGATTCGACGTAGCACGGCAACCGGAGGGATAGCCCTGTCAAGCGTCTCTCTGAGAGCGACTAAACTTTATTTCTTCTTAGCTTCGGGACTTTTATCGATTTCTTTTAAAAGATAGTTATCCAGCACTTCTTTTTTGGTGCGCCATTGGCCACCCACTTTGAACCCTGGAAGTTTTTTCTCTTTCAAAAGACGATAAACGGTCATGGAATGGACGCCCAAGTACTTGGCGACTTCTTTCAAAGTCATGATCTGCGTACGCTGTGGTCTCTTTTCTTCGGACATAAATAAGTTCCCCGTTATGTTAGTTTTGTTAATGCTTTTTATTCTGCCACAGATTTTATTAAATTTCAACTAATTTTAATCAGAATTAACAACGGCTAACTTTGGGTGCTTTTGGGGTGGGTTTTACGTCCAGGAGCGGTCTTGAACCCATTGTAGGGCTTGTTCCTTGGTCTGAAGCAGACGTTCCAGCTGAGCTTCTTCCACGGCTTTTAAAATCTTGCCAATCACTGGGCCTTCCTTATGCCCCAAGTCCAGAATATCTTTTCCGGTGAGTAGTGGCGTCGGCTTAATTTCTTCTTTGGATAAATTTTTGATCTTTTTCTTTAAAAAACGCCAATTCGACAGGTCTCCGTGGCTAGCCAAACAGTCCACGCGATGCTGTTCAAGCTCAACGTCAAAGGTCTCGCGTTGAAAGAACTTCTTGAGCGTGCTTTCTCGCATCTGCTTCACATCTTTAAAGCGCATATGCCCTTCA
>JAHFFM010000067.1 GCA_023247935.1 Candidatus Omnitrophota bacterium
TTTTTATGACCCGTTTCACGCTATGACACGCCTTCAGAAAAAATCTTATCCGCAGGCATGGCGATCAAATCATTGAGCGGAATATCGCCGCCGTCCGGTGATGTGGTGATGACCCCCGCTTCCGGATATTTCTTAAGAAACGCGGCCGCGTGACCTCGCTTTTCACCAGCATTGAAATTCGTCTTAACCTCCACTCCAACGATTTTCCCGGAGCCATGCTTGACGATAAAATCAATTTCTTCGTCGCGTTCCCGCCAATAAAAAATCTCGAAGCCCTTCCCCACGTTGTTGTTCACCAAAGAGGCTCCTATCGTGTTTTCAACGAGTCGGCCCCAAAGGGATGAGTCTTTCCGGGTTTCTTTGAATTTTCTCTGGCTTTGAGCGTTAATAAGGGCATTATTAAGCAGTATCAGTTTTGGGCTTGAAACCCTCTGACGTAATCTGTTGCCGCTGTATCGTTCAAGCCCTTTAAGCAGCATCGCTGCATCCAAAAGCTTCAAATAAGAGGCAATTGTCGAGGCATTGCCCGCTTCCTGTAATTGGCCAAGCATTTTGTTCAAGGAAAGGATCTCGGCTGGGTGCATGCAGCTCAAATGAAAAACCTGCCGAAAAAGAGCGGGCTTGGCTACCGGTGTCAGAAGCAAAATGTCTTTGCTCAAAACCGTTTCAATCAAAGCGTCTCTGACATAAGCCGCCCAGCGTTCTTCATCACGGTTTGAATCCAGCAAAATCTGAAGAGCGCCCGGGTATCCTCCGTAAAAAACGTACTCGTCGAAAGAAATTCCGAAACACTCCTGACACTCTTTAAACGACCAGTGGGGAAAATGAACGATCTCAAAGCGTCCCGCCAGGCTTTCGGTAAGCCCCCGTTGCACAAGCAAAGAAGATGACCCCAACAGGACAACGCAGAGAGAAAGTTTTTTCCGGCGATCCTCGTCAAAACACTTTTTAACCACTTCGCTCCATCGGGGGATCTTTTGGATTTCATCGACGACTAAAAGGCCTCGCGCATGTCCGGAGAGTTTCTTTCGAACCTCCTGCCATTGATGTTCCAGCCATGAAGCGTCAGGCGGAGATATCTGATCCGCTGTACAATAAGCGGAAGGCCCATTCCATTTCTTGAGATATTCCAAAATGGCCGTCGTTTTTCCGACTTGTCTTGGTCCTAAAATGACCTGAACCGGCGGATGATCGATGCTAAGATGCGACGTTAGAGTCTCAAGATGAGTCCGCTTAAAATGACTGTTTCCCATAACCTCTTATAGTATCAATAGTTAAACGAATTTAAACAATTTGTTCAGTCTATTGAACAATTTGTTTTAAGTGCCCTTACCTTATTGGAATCGTTTGAACGCAAAATCCCCTATCCTTCAACGCTGTAACCAGTTATCGCCTTCAAAATCCCCAAAATCATCATGTGGTACTTCGACCAACGGCCATCCAAAGGTCTGGAAAAAAAGTTTTTTGCTCATCTATAAACGTCTCGCCTGTGTCCCATATCAATCACATAAACGATTAGCTCGTGCCTACGAATCATGTAGAGTATTCGATAATCGCCGACGCGGTAAGAATACCGGTCTTTCAACTCACCTTTAAGAGACTTGCCTTGGAAGGGGTCTCGTTCAAGATCATCAAAAGCAACTACCACCCGCTTATACAATACGGGTTCTTTCGCCTGTATCTTACGCAAAACTTTCTCTGCGGTGTCGGAAAGGAAAAGCTTATAAATGTCCAAGTGATTTCTTGATATTTTTCCAGGAGTGGGTACGCCCCTTACGGATGTCATCTTCCCCTTGCTTGAGACCCATCATGGCCTTTGGGTCGGCCAGAATATCCAATGTTTCCATGAGCGACTCATAGTCATCGACACTCATCATCACCACCACTGGAGTGCCGCGACGCGTCACCACATAACGATCAAGTTTATGATCAATTCTATCGATAACCTTCGGCAAATCAGGCCTCAGGTCTTTCAAGCTAACTGTGGTCACCATGGTTTTACCTCCATTCCCATACCTAAAGTATACACTTTAATGTATACTTTAGAAATCTCTTCGCCAGCGCCTGGAAAACCAGCGGGGTGTTAGGCAATCAGCATTTTTCCCAAAAATACGATATCGATTACGAGCGATAAAATCGTACAAAATATTTAAAATAAATACAGGGAATATTTTTAATGTAACTCCAATAAATTTATAAATACCACTCAACTTTAATAATATACGAATGACTGCATCGGCCTTGTCGTAAATTATTCCGTCACTCCAAAAAATATGGAGAAAGTCACCATTTGGCCATGCAGGAACGGATTCGCAAAGACTTTCCAACCCCTCCGTAACGCCTGAAAAACCATGATCGCATTGTCTAGAAGCTCCGCAGTCTCGGAACAATGGCCGCCCGAATGTCTGAAGAAAGAGTTTTTTCATTTGGTCAGATCAATCTTTAGCACCAGGCTTGCGAAAAAGTAAGCCAGAACCAGAAAAGCCAGCGCCATCAAGAACGTTGGCATAAAACTGAGCTTCATCCATCGATTCAGCACAAAAGGAACAAAGAACACCAGAGACAGCGGGACAGCCACGAGTATCGATGAGGCAAAATCATCAATCTTTTTCATGTCCCTGTGCTCATAATAAGCAAAAAGGATGGCCAAAATCGACGTCAAAGGAAGAGCGATAATAAAGCCCGCTAAAATGGGCTTTCTGCCCGCCAGCCAAGACGTAAAGGCAATCACTGTTGCCGACACAAAAATTTTAAGTGCAAATACCATTATTGACTTCCCTTTTTATCTGTTTCTTTTATAACCTGCGAAACTGAAGAATCTTCCCATCCCAGATGACAAAGTTTACCTGAATTTTCAGAATCGTGCCGAATGGAGAAGCAGTATCCGCCACCAAAGCTTCGGCGGGGAGGCTTGCGCCACACCCCTTATGCATTCATTCTATCTCCGAAGGATTACAAATCCTAACTGACAACTTTCCAAAATGTTTCAAATAACCTTGCCCCATTAAAGGACTCACAAGATAATTCTCTCCCTTGGGATAGTACAACCGGAAAATCTTCAATGCCGCAGGATCGAAATCAGAGGGATTCCACTTGCATTCGATGACATCCACTTGATCGCGGCGTCTGGCCAAAACGAAATCTATCTCCCGCCCAGCTTTGTCGCGCCAGTACCGAATGGTCTCATTGTGGAAAACCGACTGCAAATATTCAAGAACCAGGTGTTCCCATAAAATACCGTGGTCCTGAGGCCTTAACGGGTCCCAGCCGCGCACGAATGTGACGAATCCCGTATCAAACCCGTAAATCTTTGGCATTTTGATGATTTCTTTTTGACCGCTTCCAAAAAAAGGACGGATATTTGTAACCGCATGCGTGATCTCAAGCGCCTTTAGATGACTCTCGACCGTAACGCGGCTTATTTTAAGTTCGGATGCGGCTCGAGAAGTTTCTATCTGCCCTCCGCTTTGCTTGAGAAGGTATTCAAAGAGCGTATCGAACTTATCCGCGTCACGGAATGAAAAAAGTTTCTGAACGTCGCGGGCAAAAAAAGAATCAAGCCACTCCCGGTAAAGTGAGGGACTTTTTGATTCCGACAAAAGCGCGGATGGAAGGCCACCTTGAAAAAGTCGCCTTGAAACGTCCTTACAGGAAAACGTTTCAAGTTCCGCCCAAAGCACCGGCAAAAGATGAACAAGACGCTTACGGCCGGTCAAGGTATCGCGGAACTTCTTGCTTGCGGCGAGCGTGGATGACCCCGTAGCTAAAATCTTAAGCTTGGGGAATAAGTCCGCCCCTATTTTTAGAAGGCGGCTGGGGTCTGAGAGTTGATGGATTTCGTCAAAAACAACAATCGGCTTCTCACAGCTTCGGAAGAAAAGCTCCGGATCTCTCACCCGATCTTCGGTAACCGGGAGATCGCAGTTGATATATAGAATTTCTTTGGGGTTCCTTAGACTTTGGGCAAGCGTTGTTTTGCCCGAGCGCCGCACTCCGGAAAGCCATACAATCGGGGCTTCTTTCCAGGCATCTTCGATTCGTTTCTTCCAATGAGGTCTTTCTATCATAAAATAAACTATACATTTAGACAGACTATTTGTAAAGTAAATTTCTTACCTGGAAAGAGTTTTTTCGCTTATTTACTTCCCTTCTTAATCATGGCTGAGGCCAGATATCTTTCTCCCAAACAATCCCATTCACATCCGTTTCTTTTGTAAATTGCGAAATCGAAGAATCTTCCCAGCCCAGATGACGAAGTTTGCCTGAGTTTTCTGAATCGTGCCGGATCAAAAAGTGGGCATATAAGGATTTTCTATCAAAATTTGGATGTGCTCAAGTTCCATGGCGTCGCACCAGACCGAGGCGCAATCTTGATTTTGACAGTAGTCCAACACCACTCGCGTCAATTCCGTATAGATGCACTTAAACATGTCCGCCTGACAGCGGGGACAATGAATCTGCGGAAAGAAACAAAGCTCCTTAACGCTCCCTTTTTGACGGGCACGCCATTCTCCGGTTCGTTCGATAGTTTTCGGATCAAAGGTCTCGGTCCGCCGGGCCACGATTCTTTCGAGATGACCTTTTCCCAATAAACGGCCCACACAATGGGCGCATTTTAGGGTCTGGCAAGATTCGTACTCATCTTCTATCAAGGGAATCTTGCAACGCGGGCAATCAAAAGGCTCAGCGTTTTTACCCATCTGCTCTCTAAGTCCTGATTGAATTGTCTTGATGTCAGATGCATGCCAAACCCCATCCCTGTCCAACACCCATGCCAGCGGAGATACAGGGCCCTGCGCCAATATCTGCGAAACCAGTTGCGGTTCGGACCACCCACCCTCTTTTTTGAGCGCGTAAGACGGCTCGGTCTGGGCGTTTTCAAAAATCTTTCGGTGAGTTTCCAGCACGGCGGGATCCTTCATAGCCCAATCGGCTAATCTCTGAAGGCGTTTTTTGACGGGCGGATGCGTGCAAAAAAGATCAGAAGCAAAACCTTCCGATTCATCCAGGCCCGAATAAACGCAATTGACGATAAAAAGAGCCCCAAACCCCTCCGGAATCGACAAATGACCTCTGTCGGCGCACCATATTTTTTGAAGCGCATCTGAAAGTGCCAGAGGATCCTGGCATATATGCACTCCGTCACTATCGGCATAATATTCCCGGTTTCGGGAAATCGCAAAATAGATCAATTGTGTGAAAAACGTTCCCAGCACGGCAACCACCCAGACAAGAAACAGAAATAGCAAAGCGGACGACCGGTCGGAACGGGAACGATAACCGGATGAGCGGCCGCTCTCACCCAAAATATTCAAAGAAGCCGCAATTCGGCCAAAGACTGAAAATAAAGAGCATGCCGTGGTCATCAGCCGGGAATCCCCATGAAGAAGGTGCGCTGTTTCATGAGCAACCACGGCGGACAATTCCGGCCGTGACAATGCACTCAACAGACCTTCCGTCACACCAATGGCTTTTCGGCCTTTTCCGTCCTCAATGGAAAAAGCATTGCGAGCCGTTGTCGCCAAAACAACGGCGCGAATGGGATGAAATCCGCTGGCCGTTTCAGCTTCCTGAACGATATTTAAAAAACGCCTATGGATATCATCGTTTGGATCCGCGTCTTGTCCATGCAACTCTGTAATCAAGGAAGTTAGATCTTTTGAACGCGCATGAGAAAAATGAGCCACCGCAAAAATAAAAGCTAGAGCATTGACGATCAGGAACGGCTGTAAAAAAATTTTTGGGAAAAGCTGGTGTGTGTAGATAAGACAAAAAATAGAAGCTGATAAATTAAAAAAAGCTACATAAATGAGGACCAATAATGAAAAAAGGAGGCGCGTATGGCGGAGTGTTTGAGTCTTGGCCTCAAAAACGGTTTCTGCCGGCAGCGGCTGAAACATGAAGGCCTAGGATAGCTTAACTTCTGGGACTGTCTTGTCCGATTCGGACGTTTGAAAATACTCTTTTTTCTGAAATCCGTACATTCCTGCAACCACGTTGGATGGAAATTGCTGAATAAGCGCATTTAAATTGGCCGACACGTCATTGTAGTGTGAACGTGTATACGCCACGCGATTTTCCGTGCTCACCAGCTCCTCTTGAAGCTGCATCGCGTTCTGATTGGATTTTAAGGCGGGGTAATTTTCCCATACCGCCAAAAGCCTTGAAAGATACCCTGATATCTCGCCTTCTGCCTTCATGCGGCTCGAAGAATCGACCGCCCCCATGGCTTTCGCGCGCGCCTCCATCACTTTGGTTAAGGTTTCTTTTTCGAAATTCATCACACCCTTGACCGCCTCGACTAAATTGGGAATCAAATCATAGCGGCGCTTGAGCTGAACATCGATCTGGCTCCATGCGTTCTCGACCTCCACCCGATAACGAACAAGATTGTTGTAGATGGAAATCATGGAAAAAACAACCGCCAAAGCTGCAACGCCTAAAATGATGAGCGCGACCACGGAACCCTCCTATCAAAATGTAAAAAAATTAACAAAAATATAAAATAATCATAACATATAATTCGCTATGAGCCAATCAACCCGAAGGTTTTGGATATAGGGACAGTTACCTAATTAATTTTAATAAAAATTAACTCATAAATTACGTTAAAATAAGCTCATTGCTGCGCATTTGTTTTCGTCCAGATTTCTTTATTATCAAACTTCTCTGAGTGAACGTTTCCAATTTTTTAATAAATTCAGGGGAACCCAATGGCCTGCCGGTATTAAGATGCTTTTCTACGTTCTTATCATAGCCAGAATCGATATTCAGCAAATATTCTTTCCAATCCTTTATCTCTTCCGTGAAATAACAAGGGCTTAGCAAATTATCTTTAAGACCTTTTATGTGGGCTCGAGCACTCGACCATTCATAACTTTCAGGGCTTTCTACCATCCTGGATTTGACAGGGTTCATTTCGACATACCTCATAGCCGCAAAAAGATGGCGTTCATCCATCACAAAACTATGAAATCTCTCCTGCCACAAATGCCCTCTCCAACCCTCCCTCTTATTAACCATCAGAGCATACCGTTTATGAGCCTCTCGAAAAAGTTTGGACAGTGAATGAATGTCCTTAGGAACCACAATAAAATGAACATGATTATCCATGAGACAATAACTCCATACCTCTATCTCGAGTTTAGATAATTCTTCATGAAAAATATCAAGATAGCTATTTTTATCTTCACTGGAAAAAAAAACTTGTTGATTCCTCGATCCGCGTTGCGTGACATGATGAGGAAATCCAGGGGCAACAATTCTAGCTATGCGTGGCATTGGGCAATAATAACACAGATATAAAACTCTTGTTAAAATTAATTAGGTAACTGTCCCTTTTCGGGCCTTTTGTCAGATAAATCTTGTTTTATGAATTACCTTACTTGCCTCATCAAATAATCTTTTGTCTGATGTTACAAACAGATCGGCTTTTGAGAGAACACCCGAAGCCAATTGAACGGCGTCCAAGGTTTTAAGAGAAAGACTCTGCGCTATTTCCACCGATTTTTCTTCTAAATTATCATTCCAAAAAATCCGGGAATAAAAAATAAAATCCTTTTTTATTTCAATGGATAACTTTTTCGCGTCCTGTTCGGACAACCATTTTTCTCGTACGTGTTTTGCTATGGCGGAGTGCATTTCAATTCGTGTTACAGGCGAAACAATAATTTCGGCTGCCTCGCCGAATAACTTGTCAAAATCGCCACTGCCAGCCTCGTTGACGTACTTTTTAAAAAGTGTCGACGTATCGACAAACAACCTCAAACCTCTTCCTCGCGCATCTTTGAGATGGTCTCGGAAAAACTAGGACCTTTTATCTTTATTTTTGAAATAGGTCGCTTCCAGCCCGGCTGACCCACATTTTCGTTGTGCGGGACAAGATCGGCCACAGGCAGGCTTCTCTCCGTGACGACAATCCTTTCCCCGCGCTTAACCGCTTTAAGATAACTTGCGAAATGATGCGTCAGTTCACGAATATTCACCGATTTCATAGAATCACCTCCATGCAAAAAGTCTAACATAAGTTAGACATAATGTCTAACTTGATATAGGATATAGGGACAGTTACCTAATTAATTTTAATAAAAATTAACTCATAAATTACGTTAAAATAAGCTCATTGCTGCGCATTTGTTTTCGTCCAGATTCCTTTATTGTCCCTTTTATCCACTATCGACCCAAATACGCCCTTAACATCCAGGCCATTTTTTCATGCTGCTCCATAAGCCCTGTCAAAAAATCACTTGTCCCCATATCATGATATTGTTCGGCGCAAATCTCCAGACTCTTCCGCAATCCGTCAATTATTTGCTCATGGTCATTCAATAAATTGGCTATCATTTTCTTTGTTTCCGGGTAATCGTCCGCAGATTCTTTAAGTTTGGCATGCTGAAGAAACTCTTTCAATGTACCCAACGAGTTCCCGCCGAGAGACCTTGCCCGTTCAGCGACCTCATCAACGATGTCATCAAGTTCTTCATATTGAGTTTCAAAAAACTTGTGCAACTCACTGAAATCTGATCCGACTACATTCCAGTGATAGTTTCTTGATTTCGTATAAAGGACATATTCGTCCGATAATAATTGATTTAAAATCTTAACCGAACCTTCATGATCTTTTTGAGATAATCCGATATCCATTTTAGCTCCTCCTTTATATGTAATCCAAAATCCGCCGTCAGCGCACTCTCAGTTTTTCAAAAACATCCAACGCCTTGTCACAGTTTTGGGGTCTCTTGTGAAAACCGCCATGATCGCCCTCGGGATCTTCCATCGCAAGATCAACAGTGCCTCCGTACTTCTTGATCCAGTCCGCCGTTTTGCGCATCGCCCGGACGCCATCACGGTCCGGGTTGACATCCTTTTCGCCAGCGTAGGTGACCCAATGGGTCCCCGCAAACGGCATCTCGCCAAACCGGCCTTCTTCTACTTCATGGGTCGGCGGATAATTCGAATTGGCCTGGCCGGAGTTGGCCACAAACAATGAAAAGTAATCCTTCTTAAGACTGCGGTCCATCGCGGCCACCGCATAGATGTTTGCCGAACCGCGGCTGAACCCATGCAGCATCGCCGTTTGTGGCTTCACATGAAGCTC
>JAHFFM010000243.1 GCA_023247935.1 Candidatus Omnitrophota bacterium
ATGGATTTGGATACAGCATTTTGACGCTAGATTACCGGGGTTATGGCAAAAGCGAGGGCAGGCCAAGTGAAGAAGGGGTTTATTTGGATGCGCAGTCGGCTTGGGATTGGCTGGTACAGTCGAAACATGAAATGGCCGCTCGCATTGTGATTTGCGGCCGCTCGCTGGGATCCGCGATTGCCGCGAACCTTGCGGCCAAAAATCCTCCGGCGGCGCTGATTTTAGAGGCGGCTTTTACTTCATTGCCGGAAGTAGGGCAGGAGCGTTACCCGTATTTTCCGGTTAAACTTCTTTCAAGGTATCGTTTTGACACATTGAGTCAATTGCCGCGGGTTCATTGCCCTGTTTTGATTGTGCATAGCCATGATGATGAATTGATCTCGATTCGCCATGGCAGGCGGCTTTACGAAGCGGTAGAGGGTAGAAAGGAATTCGTGGAGATTGGCGGCCCGCATAAAGGCAATTACAAGCCCACTCTCGGGCATTACCAAGAGGGGGTTAAACATTTTTTGGAAAGCCTTACGGGTTCGTTTTGATCAGGTAAATACCGTACGCCGCGAAAAACAGATTTGAAAACCACGCCGAAAATAGAGGCGGTAAATGCCCGCCTTTTCCGAAAGCCAGACACAAAGAATTGATTCCGTAATAAATCGCGACAATTCCCACGCTTGTTCCGATTCCTTTTAAGGCGGCGCCCCGTTCATTTCTCATGGCAAGCGGCGCGCCAATCAACATCACGACAAAACTGACAAACGGAAAAGCAATTTTATAATGAAAATCCACCATTAGTTTTTTCGCCAGTTTTTGACTCGTTCCCCGAAGATGGTCCATGTATTCTTTTAACTGTTTCGTGTTCATGGTTTCGATTTGAGAGGATTCTTTCAGAAAATCCGCGGGCCGCGCGTCGAGATTCAACACCAGGCTGTCTAAAAATTGCGGCTCGCCTTCAATTTCGCCGTGGTTATTCATTTGAAATTGAATCGCTTCGTACATATGCCACAACCCGTTTTTATACACGGCTTTTTTACCCGTAATTTTGGTTTGGACCAGCCGTTTTTCGTCATCCAGAACAACCACGTCATAAAGCGTATCGGTGGCAACTTCGAATTCGCGGGCATAAACCATGCGGCTGCCCTTGGCGAAAAGAGTGACGTTTTTGATGATACGATCCCCGAAATTTTTTTTGCCTTTTTCAATTAAGCCTTCCATGATGGAGGCGGAAGTGACAGAGGCCTTAGGGACTACTTTTTCACTGACCATAAAAACCGAGAAGCTGATCAAGGCACCCATAAAAAGGTAGGGCGCTAAAATATGAAAAGCGCTGACGCCGCTTGCTTTCATAGCAATGATTTCGTTATGGCGGTTAAGAGAGCCTAAAACATAAAGAACGGATACCAGCACGGCGACCGGGACCACTTGAATCAGAATCATAGGCATGGAAAAAAGATAGTAAGAGCCGATAATGCGTAAATCTACGCCGCTTTTTAAGAATTCATCCAGGTTATTAAATGCGTCAATCACGATAAATAAAATAAAAAAAAGACATAGGCAATAAATCAGCGCGCCGATAAAACTATTGAGAAGGTAACGATCAAGGATGCGCATTAACTTTTAACCACCCGGTAGTACATGAATAAGCCAATGGCGCCCACGAGCACATTTCCAAATTCAAGGCAGATAAGCGGAGAGGCGATGCCTTTTTGGGCCAGCGCTTTTCCGGCTATCAAGAGCGACCAATAAAGAGTGGCCACGATAAGAGCCAGGGCGTAGCTCATGGATTTGTCGCTGCGGCGGCTGATGATTCCCAGCGGAATGCCGATCACAAGAAATACCAAACTTGAAAATGACATTGCTATTTTATTATGGATTTCCGCGGATAGGGCGTAGGTGGCTTTAATGCCGTCTTTTCCCAGGCGATCGATTTCCGCGGCCAACTCACGCATGGTCATGTCTTTGGGTTTTTTTCCCGGCTTATCCGATTCCTTGATATCCGATAAATTCAAAGGCAAGTCATAGGTTTTGAAATTAAGTTTGTAGAGTTTGGACGGGTCTTTGGGGTCCGGCTCATCGCTGGTACCATGAATGAGTTTTAGTTTGATAATGCCTTGCTCGGGAATAGAAACCAGCTCGCCTTTTTGGGCGATAATGGTGCGCACCGGGCGGCCTTCCTGAGGCTGATAAATGCGGATGCCTTTTAATTTATTTTTATCGATTTCGTAGATAAAAATGACGAAATTTTTGAATTTTTTGATGAAGGTGCCTTCTTCAAGCGCAGCCGCCGGGTTTTCAATGCCGATTTTGGTCAAAAGCAGGCGGTAACTGTAGTGCGTCGTGGACGCGAGGCGGTCGTTGAGAAGAAGCGAGATTAAGCAGAAAACAAAAACGAGAACAAAAAGCGGCTCCGTGATTTTGGAAAGAGAGACGCCGCTTGCACGAAGCGCCGTAAGCTCATTGTCTGAAGACAGCTTACGGAACGTAACAAGGGTCGCGATCATAACAGACATGGGAATCACGAAAATCGCCATGAAAGGCAGTGAAAAAAGCAAAAGCTGAACCACCAGAAAAAAATCTACGGATTTATTGAACACAAAATCCGCCATTTGAATCATCCCGCGGCCGATAATGAATAGACTCAAAAGCCCTATCAAGCTCGCAAAGAACGGGCTGGCGAACTCCGTCAAAACATGGTCGCGGACGATTCTCATTTATAAACCCCTGGCCACAACTAAAACTTCCACCCGCGAAGCGCCAGCATTTTTAAGAACGCGCGCGCATTGGGACGCGGTTTCGCCGCTTGTCAGAATGTCATCGACTAGCAGAATTTTTTTG
>JAHFFM010000244.1 GCA_023247935.1 Candidatus Omnitrophota bacterium
CACTTCGCGCAAATATCTTTTCTCACAGCGCTGATTTAAGGATCGATTCTTTGAGCATGTCCCCGCTTACAAACCCGGCACAAATTCGAGCCTCCATTTTCAGTCTAGCGCACTTACGCGGCTGGCTCCAGATACTCAAGAAAAACATCCTTGCTATATTCGGCGCATTGAATCATCCCCTGCCTCATGAGCGAACCCACGGCCATCGTGACCGCACAAGGCTCCCATTCCAAATCCTCCATGAGTTCTCGTATAGCCATAACCTTTTCATTTTCAAGCCGTTCCAGGATGCTTCCCTCAATCTGGGCAAGCCGGGTCATCAGATGCGTAACATTGTCATGGCTGCATAATCTTCCGCATTCAGGTTCAAGACCGTGTTTACAATTCAAGATTTGATTCATAGCAACCCTCCGTCTCTTGGTAGTGGGAATGTTGCTTTACGCAAAAACGAATCTGCTCTCCCACGCATATAATCGTCGAAGTTCACTATTTTTACCGTGACGGGCGTCACTTAGCCCATCGGTGCGGTCTTTCAGTTTCTAAGGCAAAAGAACTCCATATGCTGGGTAATTCCGATGGACGATCCTAAAAGAACCGTAATTCCTCTAACCTATCCTGCAGTAATGGTGTTTTTCCCTGCCCGTTTCGACTGTAATAATGCATGATCGATCTTTTCCATAAAAGCAACTGGACCGGCTTCCGGAATATTTTCAAATGAAAGCAATCCAATACTAGCCGTCAATCTTCCAAGCCCACTCAACACGTTTTCTTCATATTCTAAAAGATTTTTTTGAATCCTTTGCGCTACAAGCTTTCCAACATCTAAGGTCGCCTCCGGAAGAATCACCAAAAATTCATCGCCGCCATAGCGTCCAAGAATATCGACTTTTCGAATGCTTCTGCTAATCACCGCGGCAAAGGCCTTAATGACGCGGTCCCCCATCAAATGTCCATATCGATCATTAATCATCTTAAAATTATCAATATCAATCATCATGCCGGAAAGGTGCCTGCCATAGCGTTTAACTCGTTCGATTTCCCTTTCAAGCTCGGCGAGGATATGCCGGCGATTGTATTGGCCCGTCAGTTCATCGGTTTTTGATTGATGCTCGAAATCTTTTAAACTTGCCGCGATGCTTTCTTCTTGGCGTTTGTGTTCGGTACTGTCACTCCACACGCCGATAAAGTAACTAACCCGGCCATCCGGGTCTTTGATCGGCGCAACTGAGATCGATTCCCAATAAGTCTGCCCGTTTTTTCTTTTATTACAGAGCTCCCCCCGCCATACCCGGCCTGAGCGAATTGTCTCCCAAAGTTCCCGGTAAATCTCAGGCGCAGTTTCTCCCGCTGAAAGCATCCGGGGATTTTTCCCCAGGACTTCTTCAGCACCATACCCCGACAGTGCAGCAAACGCCCGATTGACGTACACAATATTTCCCACCTCATTCGTAATGAGGATGGCCAACGGATTTTGCTCTATGGCTTGAGTAAAGATAGCTCTCTTCATATCGGGCATCACTTATTTTTTAGAGCTGTTTTTTCTGCGCTCCGAACCTGCTGAGCCCCCTAGCTCCAACAAAAGGGCAGTCTGCTGCTCCCCAGCGCTTTGTTTCTTCCAGGAGAATCTTTTTAGGATCTCTCTTCATCATTCAAAGATTGGATGTAGGTTACAATATCCGTCAGTTCACGTACCGTCATCGTATCTCTAAAATCTCCCATCCGGGACAGTTTGCTTCCTTCCGCTTCGCCATCGGAATCAATCGCAATCGTATGGGAAGGCGACACGATGGAATTCGCGATCCAGCCGGGAGAATAGCCCGCCTATTTTGATCCGAGCATAGGCCCCACTTTCTCGGCAACCGGCACGTTTAGATCAATATTGTTCTGGACCCAATGGCAGGAATTGCATTTAAGCCGGCCAAAAGCCTGCTCTCCCGTTTTGGCATTCCCTTGCGGAAGGAAAAAACCGTCGGCGGGCGCCATTCCTTCGTCGCGGTTTGCGAAAAGCGGTGAATTTGTAAAGCAAAAAATCATTAGGACTACAAGAATCCTGAAAAACATTTTGCGACCTCTCCTTCTAATGGCAAACGGGCTGCTTTTTCGTCATCATGCTTACAATCGAATGCCCGATGTCTTCTACAAGCATTTTATCCGTATTAAAAACCATATCGTAAAGCAAAGGGTCTGCAATATCGCGATTGAAAAATTTTTTGACAAGATTCTTCCGGCTTTTGTCCTGCTCCAAAATAAACTGCTTCGCGTGTTTCTCATCCATATTATGGCGCAACATAATCCGTTTGATGCGGCTTGGCAGAGAAGCGATGAGGCGGATATGAATCCCCAACGGCAAATCCCGGGTCACACAACCTCCTGCCCGGCCAATGACAATAACCTTTCCGAAAGTCGCAAGGGTACGAATGATCTTAAACATTCTTTTCACGACTGTATCTTGAGGACTGTCTCCAGCAATCATTTCCTCGATCATATCTTCAATTTGAGAATGATATTCAGACGCCAGCAATTTTTGCATTGAAACTCTTAAGTCCGGCTCCTCTGTAATTCTCTTGCAAAGTTCCTGATCACAGACTTGCCACCCCTGAAAAAAAGGGCTTTTTTCCTCCTCCATTTCCTTTAAAATCGCTGCCGACACACTATGCCCGCCCGCACCGGTTTCTCTTGAAATGGTGATGAACGGATTTTGCCCTGTTTCTATCCCAAAGCACTTGCATCTCTTTTGCTCGTACCCGACGGTTTCAAGAAACGATTGAATCTTTCCAATTTCGTTCATGATGCTCACCTCCCTTTACGGTGATAGAGCTTCGCATTC
>JAHFFM010000245.1 GCA_023247935.1 Candidatus Omnitrophota bacterium
CAATCACAATGAATTTCCCGAATACGAAGACCAGGAACACGCCGCGTTTTTCCTCGGGCCGGTGGTGGCCTACCGGCAGGAAAATTGGTGGGCGGCCTTTACGTTCATGACGCAGATATACGGAGACAATAAAGTCAGTCCCGACCCGGACGGTGACAGCAATCTGGTGCTGGATGAGCACGAATTGATCAATGCCCGGCTGATTGTCGGGATTTCTTTCTGAAGAAGTTTTTACCGGTTCTTTGTGCGGCCCTGGCCCTTATTGTGCGGCCCGGGGACGCACAAAGCCATGAACGCACGGCCAAAGAGCTTTATTTAAGCAAATGCTCCAAATGCCATAAATTGTACGACCCCTCTGTTTATGACGAAGACAAATGGGGCTATTGGATGCAGAAAATGAAAAAGAAAGCCCGTTTAAGGGATGATCAATATGAGAAAATTTCCGCGTATTTGGAATCGTTGAGAAAAGGATAAGCGATGCTACAGGCGTTTGTGATCATGTTGAGAGAAGGATTTGAAGCGTTTTTGATTGTCTCGATTAGCGTCTCTTATTTGAAAAAGAGCGGAAGGTCGTGGCTGATGCCTGCCGTGTGGTGGGGAAGCGCTCTGTCTATTCTATTAAGCACAATGATGGGTTTTGTATTGGCCCAGGGCGTCAATGAGCCGCTTTGGGAAGGGACGCTCGGTGTGGTCGCGGCTATTATGGTGACGAGCCTCACTCTTCATATGTGGAAACACGCTCGCACGCAGAAAAGCGAGATGGAATCAAAATTGCAAAATATCTCGTCCGAAAAGTCCTCGAAAACCGGTCTTTTTTGGGGGGTTTTTGTGTTTACGGTGTTCATGATCACACGCGAAGGAATGGAAACGGCGCTCATGCTGATCCAGGTGCCCGAGCACCGGATATTCATGGGTGTGGCCCTCGGGCTTCTGGCCGTGATTGGGTTCTGTTTTCTGTGGGTGCGTTTCAGTTCTTTGATCAATGTGAAATTGTTTTTTCAAGTCACCGGCGTGTTTTTATTGCTTTTTGTGGTACAGATCCTCATTTATTCTTTCCACGAATTTGCAGAGGCGGGACTGTTGCCTTACAGCGAACAATTCCATGCCGCGACCGAACCCTTTTCACCGGACGGCATCTATGGACGTTGGTTTTCGGTGATCACTGTCGGTGTCAGCGCGGCGTGGCTGATTTTCGCCTGGCTCCGCCAGCGCATGGAAAGGGTCCGTAAAATATGATGCGCGAAGCTGAAAGCACTTTCACGACCTTTCTCAAGAAAAAAGACCTGAAGCTCACCAGCCAGCGTCGCACCATTCTGCGCCAGGCCATGCATGACGGGCATTTTTCCGCCGAGAAACTTTTGGATTTCTGCAAAAAAGAGGACCCGACGATTTCCAAAGCGACGGTGTACCGGACACTGGCGCTTTTAAAAGAAAGCGGCGTACTGGAAGAGCAGGATTTCGGCGACGGCAGGAAACTTTACGAGCGCGCTCAGGGCAGAAAGCACCATGACCATTTTGTCTGCATCAAATGCGGTAAAATCATCGAATTTGAAAACGAACCTATTGAGCGTCTGCAGGACTCCGAGGCCAAAAAACACCATTTCAAAATCGTTTATCACAGCCTGAAACTTTTTGGCTTCTGCAAATCCTGCGTTTAGAGGAAGGATGAAATTTTTACGTGGGCGGAAGAAAAGGGGTATTTTTTAAAATCCGCTTTCGCAACCCATTTTGCACTTCGGGAGTGCAAAATGGGTTGCGTGAGATGGGCGCGGAAAACGTGCATGGTTTCCAAGTGATGCGTGTAATTGCGTTTAATCGTTCCTAAAAATTCCAATGGTTCGGTTGAAAACTCGTTATTGGCCAGACGTTTTGTTTTATTCAAGATCTGGGAAGCGTTCATTGGTGTATTTTTTGTCAATTTCCATTCCGGGAATTCCCAGAGACCTCCCATCATTCCACCGAGAGGACGCAGGCGAATGAGATATTTGCCTTTATTTTGAAGCACCAGCGCCGAGGCGGTGACTTTTACGGATTTTTTGCGGTTTTGTTTGACCGGGTAATTTTCGGGGTCGCTTGTTTTGGCGGCTTTGCAGAATTTTTTTACAGGGCAGATGGCGCAGGAGGGGTTTTGGGTGGTGCATACCAGAGCTCCCAGCTCCATCATGGCCTGGTTGAAATAGCGGGCCTTGCCTTTCGGGATTAATTTTTCCTGTAATTTCCAAAAAAGTGATTTATTTTTGCTTACATCGATGGGTTTTTTGATGGCGTAGAGCCGCGACAAGACCCGGAGCACATTTCCGTCCACGATGGGTTTGTCTTGGTTGAAGGCGATGGAAGCAATGGCCCCGGCAGTGTAGCGGCCGACGCCTTTTAGAGCGAGAATAGTGTCAAAATCCTCCGGAAATATCCCGTCGTGTTTTTTAACGATTTCTTTGGCGCTTTTGTGTATATTGCGCGCGCGTGAGTAATAACCAAGACCCTCCCAGAGTTTTAATACTTTTTTTTCATCGCTTTCGGCAAGCGTTTTGAGCGTCGGAAGCTCCTTCATCCAGCGTTTAAAATAAGGCAGCGCCATGTCCATCTGCGTTTGCTGCAGCATGATTTCGGACACCCAGACTTCATAAGGCCTGTAGTGTTTCCGCCAGGGAAGCGGACGCTGGTTTTTTTCAAACCACTCAAGCAAACAGCTTTGAAATATCATTCAACCATCATACCGGACTGAGTCCGGAATGGGTATAGCGGACTGAGTCCGGAATGGGTAAAAGGGGAATAGTTTGTTCAGAGGGAGTGTGTATAATAGGAAGTTATGCGCCGTGATATTTTG
>JAHFFM010000068.1 GCA_023247935.1 Candidatus Omnitrophota bacterium
TTTTTCTTTTACCGGAGAACTTTTTTTAGTTTTTTTCATGCTTGCCGAATCCCTGATGTTTTTTGAAGTTTTTTTCTACATCGCTGGGAAACGAACAACTGACAATCGTTCCCCCCAAAGCGTCGCGACTGATCTTGAGCCAGGCACCGATCATTCGTCCGCGGCAACGCATACTGCGCAGACCCAGACCCGCCTTGTCGTCATTATTCACTTCAAATCCGCTCCCATCGTCCTGAATCGTCAAAAGCCCTCGGTCTTCCAATGTCGTCAGGGTGATGACCACCTTCTTGGGCTTCCCATGTTGAATCGCATTGCTCACCGCCTCTTGAACAATCCTATAGAGATGCGTAGCTAATAACGGTTCATATTTGCACTGAAACTCCGCGTTTTCGCTGTGAATGAACTCGCAAGATATTTTGTAAAGCCACTCCGTAGAATCGGCAAATTTTTGCAAAGCCGGCACAAATCCCGCCACTTCAATTTCTACCGGTGAAAGGCCACGAGCCAGGTCACGCGTCTGGTTGATGGCTTGGTTGATCAACTCCGCGATTTCAGTGGCATCCGCGGATTCATGAGGCGTCACGGTGACAAGCTTATGCGCCAAAGCCTTCGCGAGCAGTGCCACGCCCGCCAATTGCTGGCACAAACCATCATGCAAATCCTGTCCGATACGTCTTTGTTCTTCTTCCACCGTTTCCAAAATCGCCCGCTCCACCTCCGCGTGCTTACGCAAGGTGATATCACGAATATTGCATTGAATCACGTTAATGCCGTTCGCCATATAAACATTGCTCACAAATTCCACGTCAATGTAACGTCCGTCTAAGGTCTCCAAAGGCAAATCTTCATAGCGGATGTAGCCTTTTTTCTGCAATTCTTTGAACGCGGTTCTGGATTTTTCCATATCCTGAAATAAGCCAATTTCCCAAAGAGTTTTTCCTAAAAGCTTCTCTCGGCTACGCCCTAGCAACTGAATCAAGTAAGGATTCACATCGGTAATGCGGGCTGTTTCCGCGTCGAGAATCAAAATACCGTCTTGCGCGGCCTCAAAAAGACGCCGGTAACGAATTTCGGAATTTCGGAGCGCCGCCTTGATTTGTTTAGGTAAAAGCTTTTTTAGCGCGGGTGACAAAATCAATTTACCCGCGCTTTTTTTGATCAATTTTTTTTTCTTCGGGCTATTTCGCTTCATCATAGACTCCCAAATGATAGGATAGGTTCAAGTGTACGCTTAATCATCAGGGTTCCCTAACTCAATATTCATTGCGCCTTTGTCGGATCCAGCGTCGAAAGAATGCTCGCCAGATCATCCGCATGCTCTTCTTCCATCGCCAAGATACCCTCCAGCATTCGTCTTGTCGTAGGATCCTTCTGGTCAATATAACGAATGATTTCGGTATACGATTCAATCGCGACTCGTTCAGCGATTAAATCTTCTTTAACCATATCCACCAAGGAATTTCCTTCTTTATATTCGGAATGGCTTCTCGCGGCCAAACCCTCGGGGTTAAAATTTGGCTCTCCCCCTAATTGAGCGATACGCATCGCGATTTGATCCGCGTGAATTTGTTCTTCATTGGCATGCTGAAGAAATTCCTGCGCGACCGGATTGGCATGTATCCCTTGAGCCATAAAATAGTGGCGTTTGTAACGAAGCGCGCAAACGATTTCGGTCGCCAAAGCCTCATTTAAAATCTTTACGATCACTTCCAGATCCCCTTGGTAACCCGGGGTTACAGCGCCTTGTTCAATGTGTTTTCTGGCTCGATCTCTAAGTTGTTGTACATCCGTAAGAAACGCTCCTGTTGTCGTCATAAATTTTCTCTCCTGACCGATGAATTCATCTTCGTATCATAGGCTAGACGTCATGCTTCTGCTATCGGGGAAACTACTCGACTTTTTGCCAGGGGTTTACCCAATCATGGCGCTGTTTTAAGCCGGCAGGTTCTCCCATGTTCTTGGATGAGTTTGAGCGCTTCAGCCTCTTCTGCCGGAACCTTATTCTCCGATTCCAAAAAGGCGGCCTGCGCGTCTTCGTAGCGACCCAAGCGGCAAAGAATCATTCCTTGGGTGTCTAAGATGTCGTAGTTTTTTTTGGCGCCTGCTTTAAAAGCTGCCTCAATCACTTTTAGCGCCTCTTCGTAGCGGCCCTCTTCATAATCGATCCAAGCTAAATTATTGCTGATTTCTGTCCGGCTCGGATTTTGATCTAAAAGTTCCTGATAGATAACCTTGGCTTTTCCGGATCGGTCGGATTTACCGTAGACATTAGCGAGATTAAATTTTGCCGTGAGACTATTGGGATTTTTTCTCAAAGCGGATTCAAGCCATCGCTCGGCCTGCGCCAAATCCCTTTTTTTTTCAAATAGTAGCGCTATTTCAATGGACTGCTTTTCATCCAGCTCCCAATCCACTTTTTCCAGCGGAGAAACAATCAGGCTCCAAACATCGGCTTTTTTCCAGCGCTGCTCAAATTCTCCGTAATCAATCGACTGCGTTTCCGGCACGCCTGTATTCGCGTAAAAAATCCTTAAATGATCATCAAAACCTTTGAGAACCACAAAATGATAGGTGCGCGCCCACAAAGTACCCGTATCAAGCATCACGATCGCGGGAATTCCTTTTCGTATCCACTGTTTCAAATTTTCCACGGTAAAGTCTTCATGAATCTCGCTCCAAAAACCGAGAGACTTGGTGTATTGCGCCAGCGTAAAATTAAAAACACCGTGAGTATTGGATTTGTACAGCGCTTTCCCGATCGAGTCCGCGTCCGCGGGGCTCCCCCAATAACGGAGTACCGACTCCAGCGCCGCCGGACCGCATTGATACGCTTTTTGCGCGACTGTGGGGACATTCTCGAGATAAAAAGATTCGTTAGTTCTGTTGATTGTGGGAGGATGAATGCGGGAAGTGAACGAGGTGGCGCATCCTGATAAAAAAAACGAGCAGGATAATAAGAAAAATACTCTTACTATCCTGCCCTGCTTGGTCATTCCTACGTTAAATCCTTTGATTATTGTTCAGTCTCATGAAGATCACGACTAAGATGGCAATCACCAAAAGCGTGATGATAATGCCTAATCCCGCGTCTCCGGCAACCTTGATGGCCTGCGCCTTTTGAGCAACGCTATCCAACTGTGCGTCGTCCAATTGAGTCAGCTTTTCTTTGAGCTCATTCTGATTGACGCCCATTAGCATCATGTGGGCTCTAGCTTCGGGTCTGGACATTTGAGATAGAATGCTATTCATCTGCGCCTGTCTTAAGGACGCTCCGTCAAAGGCCGACACGGAAGCGCTCGGCATCGCGAACGCGTTGGATGGCGGAAGACTGACAAATGTCGTCCATAGTGCGAGCGCCAGAACAAATTTACGGTTTAATAGTGCTTTTCTCATGGCATTTCTCCTTTTGTGACTTTTAATTTCGTCTTAAACTTTCTTCTATGTTTATCTTAGGCTTATTGAAATTTTTCGACTATCGGGGCAACTACTGAAACTTCTATCGGGGAAATACTTTAGTCAATTTGGATATCGACGATTAGCGGGAGATGGTCTGAAGCTGTTTTTTCCAAGATGGTTCTGGGCACTTGGATTTTGGTCGTTTGAATACCTGAGCCCACAAAAACATGATCGATGAGACGTAACGGATAAAAACTAGGGAGTGTTTTTAAGGGACGGTGATTGGCTAATTCAAAATGAGTATTTTTAAGCGTTTGGCCGAGCTGCTTACAAATTTTTGAACCGGGCAAGCTGTTCAAATCTCCGCAAAATACCACCGGGCCGACGCACTCGGGATTTCCGATCCAATCCGTTCCGCAAAGCGCCTTTATTTGTAGCAATCCTTCCGCCGCGGAAAGACTCAGATGCGTGTTGAAAACTTGCACCTTTTTTCCACGCACCTCAATTTCAACCCACAAGGCGCCGCGTGGTTCAAGAATAGGCTCTAAAAACCGTTTTTCAGAAAGACGCGGTAAATTTCCGTTACGCACCAGCCTGATGGGAAACTTAGAGAAAATAGCGTTTCCACGGTGACCCTTGCGAACCGCGAGTGATGGATGAAAATGAAATGTCATCGCCAATTTTTTCGCGATCACTTCGGCTTGATGCATATGCTCCGTCGTATCCAACTCTTGCAAAGCGATAATGTCCGGATCGTGTCTGGCGATAATCGCCGCGATACGATTGGGCGAAATTTTTCCGTCACGACCCATGCAATGATGAACATTATAAGTCATGACGCGTAACACGGGGGCGCCCTCCGCGGGAATCGGAGTCTCCAATAAAACGCCCGCATCCGCGTTGGCGCGCCCCTGGGCGCGAAAAGCGGCGTCACGAAGATCTCGCGTATAAACGGTGTCTTTCAAATGGCGTGGCAACGCGCCAATGGGCAACAAAGCAAAACCACGCGTTTCTTCAGGCCCCGGTCCGGCATGGCTTCCTTGCTCGGTGTGAAAAGTAATGGATTTAAACCCTTTTCGCCAACCCAAAAGAATCAACTCCCCTGAATCCGGATGATGACACAACTCCACCAAATCCCTCACCACCTCCTTGAGAAATGGGTGCAGAGGATCCATGACCTTCTCTGCTTCCTCAGGCAACACAAACCGTCCGTCAGGATTCCAGGCGATCGCTTGATCGGTTCCATGAGGCCTCATGACGATAGGAACCTTGGCTTTGGCGAGCAATTCCAACGCAATGGTTTCTTGTTCTTCCGCAGAAAGCGGCTTGGGCAAATAAATATGGCCGACAGGCCCCATCGCGGCGACAATCGCGCGCGGAGGTGTTTCTTTGGTTTCAACGCCGGCCACTTCCGGTTTTTTTTGAGATTTATTTTGGAGCGCCCTGGCGCGCCAATAAGAAGCGGTGTGGCTAGCGTAACCATGACTGGATAAAATTTCTTCTTTCAAGATTTCATTGACCGCGGCCTCAATCGATCGGCCATAGAGACTCTGATAAGCGATTGTTTCTTCTTGTCCGTGATCCGAATAAATAAAAACTTCATATTCCCTCTGGGGAGATCTCTTGGCGGATTTCCATACCTTTTTGATGACGCCGTCAATTCCACGCAAAGACCAGTGAGCAAAAGCCGATTTGGGGCCGCGGTGATGGGCTTGTTCGTCATAACCACCCAAATTGATGTGAATGATCGGCAGTCCCCGAGAAATATCGATTTGGGCTCCCGCCGCGATGATCTCTCGAAGCACAATACAGGCGCCCACGCGGAAGGGAATGAAACTCAACTCGCCCAACAACCTTTTGCCGGAAAGAACTCCCCGAATGGTGTCCACAAGCGATAAAATAATTTCGATAAAACCCAAAAAAATGGCGCGGATAAAAATATGAAAATTCAGTAAAATCGTCAGCGGAACGCCCAAAGGGTTGACCGCCCCCAGCAAATTTCCCCAACCCATGGAGGAAGCGCAAAAATGAGCCTCTTTCGCGCCGCCTGTAAAGATGTTGCCGTAAGCACTGCCGTCTTTTAAAAGCGGCTCCCCTTGGTCTTTGATACGGTTTTCTATTGTCAGGGCGCCTTCAGGAGAGAACATATTAAAAACCTTCCCGGTCTTGTGATCTTTAAAACTAAAAGCGGGGACGCAGGACTTCACATTATAAAAAAGACGGCCTTGTACCGCCGGTGTATTAGAAGGAATGCCACTGTAATGCTGGTAGGTTTTGTAGCTCTCTTTTTTCAGCAAACGTGACAAAAAAGGCATATTTCCTTTTTGCATCGTGCGCTCAAACTGAGTCATCGACAACCCGTCGATTTGTATTATCACAAGGCCGGGTGCGCTGGAGGCGTCTTTTGTTTTAGGAAGGTTTAAAAGACGGCGCATCCATTCATAGGGACTGAAAACGCGCCAAATTCTTCTTATGAACGCCTCGATCCTGACAATCATCGAAAAATGCTTGTGATCGCCTTAGCGAAGTTGGAAAAAAGTTTTAGCTCCGCGCTCGCTTGGCGGAAAAGCACAGGCCATTTTCTTTTCGATTTTTCCTTTAAGGATTTTGCCGCTATCAATTCTTCATAAACCTTGAGCGCTTTCGCGGCGCTTTGCTCGATGGAATAATTTTTAGCGGTCTCTTTGGCCGCGTTGATTAATTTTTTTCTCTCCGGAAGCGGCTGATCAAAAACCCAGCTCAAAGCCTGGGAAAGATCCTCTTCGTTTTCGCTGGGAATCAGCCGGCCATTCACCTTATCGATCACGATATCTCTGACACCGGGAGCGTCCACGGCCACCACCGGCGTTCCTGCGGCCATGGCTTCGTTTAGCACCATCCCCTGGGTTTCACTCTGAGAAGCGAACGCGAACACATCGATCGCCTGATAAGCCTCAATCAATCGTGCCCCTTTCATCTCACCGACCAAACGCAGTTGATTTTCCAACTGAAGCTCAGTGAAATGAGAAGAAATAGCCTCTTCTTTGGGCCCGTTTCCGACCACTAAAAATAAAGCGTTTTTTTCTTTTTTTAAAAAAGAGGCTACCGCTCGCGTGAGGAACGGAAGATTTTTTTCCTCGGCCAATCTTCCCACATAACCCACCACAAAAGCCTTCTCGGGAATCCCCGCCTCCTCTTTAAAATTCCGGCTAGTCCCGGTAAATTCATGCAAATGCAGGCCTGTAGGAATCACGGTGACAGGCGTTTTGAGCCCTCTAGCTTTTATCATTTCAGCGACACTTTCGCTGGGCGCGATGACCGCGTCGCAAAAATTAGCGTAGCCAATCGAAAGACTGATCATGAATTTTTTGAGGGGTTCCAACGCCCAGGGCACTCCATGAAGATTTTCTTCGTAGATGGAGTGATGCGTAAAAACCAGGGGCACATTGTATCGACGGGCTACTCGAAGCGCGGTGTCTCCCATCAGAAACGGGTGATGGGTGTGAACCACGTCAGGTTTAAAACCCTTCAGGGTTTTTGAAGAAAAAATAGGTACGGGAAGTTTTATAGAATATTTAGACCCATTGAAATTTTTAATGGCCGGGACACGAATCACATTCTCTTCCTTTGGGGGACACTGATCAAATGCAGGCGCCACAATCTTGACCAGATGACCTTGCTTGACGTACTCGGCTGTGAAAGACTCGATCGAAAGCTCAAGTCCTCCCACAATCGGCAAATAAGTATTGGTCACCATCAAAATATTCATGCGGACACTCCCACCGCGATCTCCGCTGATTTTTTTCCCGGCTTCACCGGTATGGGAACACGGTTTGGCAAACGAATTTCAACCAGAGGCTCTTTGCCGCCATGCCAATCCCCGGACCATTGGATTTTAAGAATTCCATTTTGAACCTGCATTTGAATGTTAACGGCGCCAAAGCGGGTGCGTGTCGGCCCAAACGAAAGAGAAGCCCCCTCCAAAAGCCAGGCGTCGGGAATCCCGGAACACAAAATCAGCTTTCCTTCAGACTCTTCTTCCCGTACAAAACAATTGCGTAACATCTGCACCCATTCGGCGGCGGCCCAAATATGCTGTCCATCTCCCATGCATCCGCCTTTCGTTCTCGGATGGATGGCTTCGGGCCACTGGCCTGTCGAAGAAGCCAAAGACGCGATCGCATTCATCAAATCAAAAAAACGAGGATCGCCGGCTCTCAAAAAAATCTGAGCGATATGCAATGTCAGATAAGGATTAATTCCCGAATGACTGATTTCCTGATAAAACCCGCCCCGGAAAAAACATTCTTGAAAAAGAAATTCAGCGGTATTGATGAGCCTGGCATCTTTTGAATCAAAAAGCTGTAAAGGGTACCCGGAGGCGATAGATCCAATCGCTCCCGCGTCCATTCTTCGGTGAGGAGAGGCCGGCATGAACGGGCCGCCGACCTGGCTGTATTTGGTTTGAAGGCTTTTTTCAATGCAGGATAAAAATTCCGAAGCTTCGTTTGAAAACTCCTCGGCAATGTCGTTCTCTTCGAATTGCCGCGCCAGATAAGCCGTCGCCTGAAAACCGGCCACCCCCCAGAAATCATCCCAATAATAATAATCATTGGGACCCAAATGCTCCGCGGAAAAACCGATGGGAAGTAAACCGTGATAAGGACTGTCTTTTTTGTTGATTCTTTTGGCTTGTATCCACGCGGCCGCTTTATAAATGGATGTTTTCCATTTGAGACTCGGTTTTTTTCCCGTCAACTCACAAAAACGACGCATGATCCACAACGCTTCTCCGTTAGAGTCCCACTCCCCATCCTGAGATAAAAAATAACCGCCCGCGGTTTGACGCGAAGAAAACCGGTCGATCACTTTTTCGGCTCGGTCGGCCATTCCTACGCACAACATCGTGTTTAAGATAAACGCGGCGTCCCGAAACCAAAAACGCTTGTACGTATAAGGGCCGGGATAAACGTCCAGAGGAGAATGCAAAATAAGGGATCGTATCGCCGCGTCGTACAGAAATTGAAATTGCTTATTGGGAATGTCCAACTGGCACACGCCGTTCAAATTATCGTCCCATTTTTGAGTGGGAAGAAACTCGGGTTGCTTGGCAGGCTCGCCGCTAAAATCTTTTTTGAGCGGCACGGAGACCGTCACTTCCCGCATTTGGTTTGGTTCCAACTTAAAAAGAGCGACGGCTGTGGCCATACCGACTCCACATTCCACTTCCCGTTCTTCGGACGGCTCCGGAAGCTTGGCAAAAACATCGCCTCCCCAATAGTGAGAAAAATGAGTCCTATCCGCTTCCGCGTCAAAGTGAACCAGATAATGTCCGTTCACTTTCCAGCCCCGACGGTTTTCTAATAAAGAAATCTTGTTAATAAAAATAATGCCTTCGGGATTGTAAGGCCTGAGCGAAACCACAAGCCATCCCCCCGAAGGAGAAAATGCCGATAATTTCGTTCGACAAACAGTCACCTCGGATTCTTGATAGGACTCCGTGACCGCCCTTAGCTTCACGCTGGAATCTTCCGCGATCGTTTGGATCTGAGGATTTCCTTTAAGAATAAATTCTTGGCCGGCCACCTTTAAGCGGGATGGGATTAAATGAAAACCTTCCGTAGTGAGAACCCACTGATCCAGAGAC
>JAHFFM010000246.1 GCA_023247935.1 Candidatus Omnitrophota bacterium
CCTGACGAAAATCCAAAATGACAATTTTAGGACCACCAGCTGCAAAACCGTGGCCTTTCCGGGCTCGGTTTCGCAGTGGCGACAAGCAAAGGGTGGCTGACGGGAGTTGAACCCGCGACCCCAAGATCCACAATCTTGTGCTCTAACCGGACTGAGCTACAGCCACCACATATCTAAAAATTTATCAACGCCCTGCTAACGCAAATTTCTCTTGAGTTCCGCCAAATTTCTTCCCAAAAATATTCCCGGTAAACGAGACGGATTCGACCTTAAAATCATCCATCTTGGTCTTGAATTGGAACTCGATTTGCACCTCTTTCGCCAAAGACTGCAGGCCTTCCAAAAGCATGCTTTCAAGCGACTGGTTTTTTTCATCTCCCCCTTTTGATAAATTAAAAGCAAAGTCTTTGACCTGCAATTTTCCTTTGACGGTCATGGCATTGTTCTGTGATTCCAGGTCCAGAGACAAATCTCCCATAAAATTTTTAAGTTCTTCGCTTAAAGGGATGCCAAGCTGGATAAGAAACGCGGCCGCATTTAGATCTGCGACCTTAAGTTCTCCTTTCATATCTTTCTTCATAAAATCCGCCCATCCCCTGCCTGACAGGCTTCCGGCGGAAGATTGCTTCGCCGGATCATCGCCTAAAACCGCGGCCTTGAGGTCAAAGTGTGTTTTTCCGGAGCGAAAAGGGTAACTCATATCTCGCAATTTTATATCCACGTTCTTGACCGTCAAATGAGAAATACCCTCTTCCTTGGAATAATCAAAAAAATTAACCACGCCATTCTTCACAACAAACCTATCCACATTAAAATGCGGGATATCCCTGGAGGACACGCGCTGATCCGGCGGCGGCAAAGGTTTTTGTCCAACGTCCTGTTCGTCCGGGACCGCCTGCGCTGGGGCGGCCTGGTCCTCCTGCGGCTTCTCCTCTTTGGGTGGTTCTCCGACTCCAAATGTGTTCGTTTTTGTCCGATGAACGGTCAGCTGCGGCTGATTTAAAACGATATACGAAAAATTCAAATCTTTACGGAAAAGATAGAACACCCCGGAGCCCATGTCGATGTCTTTAACGAAGCCGTACCCTTTAACGCGAAAATCCCTGATATGCAGCCCTAAAGGGAAAATAACGTTCAGCATCCCGATCTCGACCTCGGCCTGAAATGCCTCGCTTAATTTCTTGGCCAGGATTTGCTTGCCTTTGGCGTTAACGAAAAATACGGCGGCCACGAAAAGAAACGTGATAATGACGATGCCGTTAACGGCTATTTTAATAATTGCTTTCATGTCTTCAGGCTATTAAAAGTTTATTGAAAAATTTTATTTTTTAATGTGCGCCTGGGCCGATTCGAACGGCCGACCCTTTGCTTAGAAGGCAAATGCTCTATCCACCTGAGCTACAGGCGCGTAATTTTGGTGACGCTCCATGGCCTGACGGTCACGGCATCTGTGTTTTCGGAGTAAAAACGTATAAATTGGTTTTTATTATAACACACATTTATTTTCGGTATATCACGAAAATTGACGGAAGGGGTCGCAAGACAAGAAAATCCACAAAGAAAGGAAAAGGTATTTGAGAAAATTTAAGGTGTTGCCGTATTTGTCTCTAAGAGCCGCTGCAGGACGGCCGCCGAAGTCCTAAAATTCTCTTCATCTCTATTTTGCCGGAAGATTTCGACGCTTTTTTGAATGTTTTCGATCGCTAAAGCGCGCTCGCCTTTTATGTCGTAACAGCCTCCCAAAAGAAGATAGTAGTGGCCATTGCTATTGTCCAATTCGGTCGCAGCCTTAAGATTTTCGATGGCCATGTCGTACTGTTTAAGGTGCATGAAAGTTTGGCCCAAGGCAAAACGCGCGCGGGCGTCTTTAGGGTCACGTTCAACGGCCTCTTGCAGCACTCTGATACCCTGCACCACATCGCCCTTCAGGAGAAATTCTCTGCTTATTTGGGTATAATCGCCCCTTGGGGAAGCCTCTTGCGAAGTAGCGGCAGGAATACTTTTGGCGGTATCCTCGCGCTTTTGACATCCCACCATCACTAAAACCACCAAAACCACATTCAACCAGTGTCTCATTTTCATGTCGCGTCATCCTTTCCAGATTGATCCATAAAATATCGCAGTATTGTATCTTCGTTTGAGAAAATATTCAAGTTATTATTGTATGGTATCTCTCCTTGCCTTAAAATAGAATCCGGTAAATGATACATCCTATTGTTATCCTTTTGGTCTTTATCATGGCAGGTTGTTCCGAACCTCCGGCGGTTAAATTTATTTCCGATAAAACGGAAACGTTGCGGGAGGAAAAATTTGAGATCCTCTATCCCCACGACTGGGATGTCTCCGGCACCGAAGACACGATTTCTCCGGAAAAAAAATGCGTTTACCACCTGACCCATCCGGAAAATAAAAAATGCCGCATCACGATCGAACGGTCTGTGGTCCCGGCCCAGGGAGACGGAACGCTTCTTCCTTTCAATAAATTAGCCGCCAAAAAAATCCGGGATCTCAAAAATCAATTCTCAAGTTCCGGGTACCGGGACTTTTCTTTCTATACGAACGAAACCACGTTTACCGGGCGGAGCGCCACCCAATTGGCCATCAAGGGGAGCAAAAAGGACGTTACGCGGGAATTGACCGCTTACATGATCATTCATAACGATTACTTTTACATCATCTCTTATGAATGGTTTAGCGATTGGAATCTTCAGGCCCGTTCCCACATGAAAGCCGCCGTGGCGTCCTTTCGCTTGATCCATTAATCCGGAGCCTTGATCCCCAGTATTTTTGCGATCTCTTCCACCTTGGA
>JAHFFM010000069.1:0-1620 GCA_023247935.1 Candidatus Omnitrophota bacterium
CATCCGTCTTTGTCTCGAGGAGGCCTTGATCAATGCCATGAAATACGGCAACGGCCTTAAAAAAGAAGTGCCTGTGGAACTGGATGTGGAATCCGACGGGAAAGAAGTGCGTATCACCGTAAAGGACCAGGGGCCGGGTTTTGATCCTGAAAAACTGGCTGACTGCACGGATGAAAAAAATCTTTATCGCAACAGGGGCCGGGGAGTGTACCTTATTTATCAGTTGATGGATGAGGCAAAATACAATGAAAAAGGAAATACGTTGGTGATGGTCAAGTATTTGTCGAAGAGTAAAACGTAAGGGGGAAGTATGGAAGTCAAGTCAATGGAAAGAGACGGAGTGATGGTTTTTCAGGTGAACGGAGAAATCAATATCAGCACTTCGCCTGATCTGAAGAAACAGTTCGAAAAACAACCGTCTAAAAAAATTGTCGTGGATCTTGAAAAGGTTTCTTATATCGACAGTTCAGGTTTGGCGACGCTCGTGGAAATTCTTAAAAAAACCAAGCTGCAGGGCGGGAATTTGGGTTTGGCTGGCATGTCGGATAAGGTGAGAAGTCTTTTTGAAATCACGAAACTGGATAAATTATTCCTTGTTTTTAAAAACCAGGAAGAGGCTGTTAACCGCGTAAAATGATTTCGTGGTAGAGGCCCTCGGACGTACAACGCTCTCAATTTTCAGGCAAACCGGCGAGATACTGACTCTCTTCTGTCAGACGATTTATTGGATACTCGTCGGGCCATTTCGTAAAAAACCCATCTCAACAAAAAATTTCTTCGCTCAAACTATTTTTTCAGGCACGGACTCCATTTTAATCGTTTTCTTCGTGGATTTTTTTATCGGCATGGTGCTGGCCATGCAATCTGCCTATCAATTGGAACAGATGGGTGCCACGATCTATGTGGCGGCTTTGGTGGGTGTTTCCATGACCCGCGAAATAGGGCCTGTTTTAACTTCTCTGGTGATTGCGGGACGTGTCGGAGCCGCCATCACTGCGGAACTAGCCACCATGAAAGTTACGGAGCAGGTGGAGGCGCTTGAAACCATCAGCTTAAATCCGGTTCGATACCTGGTGGCCCCGCGATTTTTAGCGCTTCTTATCATGCTTCCCTGCCTTGTTATTTTGGGGAATATTATCGGGATGTTCGGGGGGTATGTGGTGGGCGTGACTCAGTTGGATTTGGGGCATGGTCTTTATATCGACACCACGATTAATTTTTTGACGCGCAAAGATATTTTGACAGGACTTCTGAAAACGGCGGTGTTCAGCATGATTATTTCCCTGATCGCCTGTCATCAGGGGCTTTATACGGAGGGCGGTGCTGAAGGCGTTGGGCGCTCCACGACGCGCAGCGTGGTCACTTCATTTATTTTAATCATTATTGCGGATGCAATTTTAACCGCAATATTTTATTTTGCCAAAACCTGATGAGCGAAAAAGAAACCGTTATCAGCGTTAAAAATTTGGTGAAGAATTTTGGCTCGCGCCGGATTCTAAACGATATTTCTCTTGAGATTTATCAGGGGGAGACGTTGGTGGTGATGGGCGGCTCCGGCTGCGGAAAAAGCACTTTTTTGAGGCATTTGATCGGAGCGATACGCCCGGACAGCGGTGAAAT
>JAHFFM010000069.1:1720-8957 GCA_023247935.1 Candidatus Omnitrophota bacterium
GGCAATTTGTCGCTGGCTCCGCGGAAGGCCCGATTTCTTTTTTTCAAACCGGGGATGATTATTTGGAGCATTTGACGGCCGGAAATACATGAGACTTTCAAACAAGGGGAGCGAGGGATGAAAATTTCCAATGAAACAAAAACGGGTTTTTTTGTGCTGCTTTGCCTGCTTGTTCTTGCGGGAATGCTGATTAAAGTCGGAAATTTTAATTTTTTTAAGAAGGGATATTTTTTAAAAACCAGATTTCACTTTTCCGGAGGCGTTAAAAAGAACGCTCCGGTATGTCTCTCCGGGGTGAACGTAGGCGAAGTCAAAGAAATCAACCTCATTTATGATAACCAGGATACAGTTGCCGAAGTCACGCTTTGGCTGGACGAGGGTACTCAAGTCCGAAAGGATTCCGTGGCGGAGGTGTCTATTCTGGGTTTGATGGGTGAAAAGTATGTGGAAATTCGCGCTGGTTCTTCCGGCGAGATGGCGGCGCCTGGAACTATGATTCAAGGCATTGAGCCGGACAGACTTGAGGACTTGGTTGCCATGGGAAAGAAAGTGGCCGACGATATCGGAAAAACCGCCAAAGATATTTCTAAAATGGCGAATCATATCGATGAAGTGATTCAGGAGAATCGTCCAAAAATAGGGACTATTTTGGATAATCTTGAGGAAACTTCTGAGAACTTCAACGATTTTAGTCAAGATGTCAAATATCACCCCTGGAAAGTGCTGGCTCGCGGAAAAGAAGTGCCCAAGGAACAGTTATTAAGGGATAGAGAATCTAAGAGAGTGGAAAAAGCCAAAAGACGAGGAAAAGTCTATGTTCCCGAGGTTTCCCTGGATACACCGGCCGCTATGACAGAAACAGTCCAAGCCAGCGTGCAATTAAAGAAGAATTTTGGTGCTCGTTAATCTTAAACATCTTTTTTTACATCCCAATTTTGACACAATTTTGATAATTATTGATAAATATAATATGTTTATTTTATTACTTGAATAGTTATATATAATAATATATAATTATATTAGTTTTTTTATTAGGAGAATCCATGAGACAAAGAGCCCTATATAATATAGGAAGCTTGGTTTTTATGTTTTGTAGCCTTAATACCTCTGCTTTTGCGGAAGAGGGGGTTGGGCAGGCCAGATTTTTACATGCTGAAGGTAAGGTTGAAGTTAAATTTCCCAACGAAACAATATGGAAATTACCTAAAGCGGGCGCATGGATTCCAAAAGACTCAGAAATTAAAACAGGTCCTGCCTCCAATTGTGAAATAGGTCTCGGGCAAGGCCGGGGAAATGTGCTTAAAATGAAGCAAAACTCGCATACTGTTTTGGACACTTTAAATGCGGATCATATCCGCGTGAATTTGGAAGCCGGTTCCATATTTGCTTTGGTTCGCACGCTCAAAAGAGACTCCAAATTTGAAGTGAAGACGCCCACTGCTATCGCTTCCGCAAGAGGTACGGGCTGGGAGCAGGATATGGATTCGGTGGAGGTATTTGAGCATGCGGTTGAGGTGGAAGGTTCCGGCGGTGAAATGTTGACGGTTGAGGAAGGGAATGGGATTGATATAGAAGCGGATGGAAATTTAGATGAGGTTCATGAGCTGTCCGCGGATGCAAAAGAAGAATGGGCTGAATTTGAAACTCAGGCTGAAGAGCATGTGAAGGAAGAAGCGGCGCTGCCTCAAGATGCCGGGTATGAAGAGCCGTCTGGTTCCGGCCAAGATTCTTCCGCAACTCAACCCGGAGAAGCCGGTGGTTCGGATGAAGGAGGAAAAGACGCGGACGAATCTGGTTTTGAAAGTTTTGATAATGATTTTGGAGCAGACGCCCAAGAGGGAGAAGCGGATTCAGAGGCATTGAGCGAGGCGCATGACGACCAGCGGGATGACGAAGGGTCTCAAGATGAGTCCGATGACGATGATGATCAACATTGCGTTTCTCAAACGGTATGTTAGCGATCAAGGGTAATCGTAAGATGAGGATAAAAATGAATTTAAAAATTTTATTTTTATTCGGTGTTTTAACTTTATTCCTTTTAAATACCATGAGCGCGCCAGTTTTTGCGGCCGAAAAGAAGCCTGTGTCCGTTCGAATTTCCGCCCTCGGCGGTTTTGACAATAATTCCGGCTTGAATTCCAAGCGTAAAGGCGATTTTTTTGCCCAAGAATCCGCGAATGTGCTTTACAAACGTTTACTGGACCGCAAATCCCAGCTCCGGCTTTCGTATAGCGGTCTTAACGTGAATTATTTTGAAGCCACGGATCAAAACATTCTTTCGAATGAAGTGGGTGCGGGGATTAGTTATTTGCTGACCGCTGCCACGATTTTAGAAATGGATTATTCTTTTCAATATTTGGATTTTTTGAGAAATGATCCCGCGACGACTTATCAAAATGATATTCGGACCGGTTTCCGTCAAAAAATCGGCAGCCGTTGGAATTTGAAGGGAGGCTTCACTTTCTCAAGAAAAGATTATGAGAATAAAAAATTACGGCAGGCGGACGGTATTTTTTCCTTGGATGATGAGCGTGCCGATGGGCGCTATTCACTCGATTCCCAGTTGATGTATAAATTTTCTAAAAGCGTGGTGCTGAACGCTGGCACCGTGATTTATTGGAATGACTCAAACGATCAGTTCCATGATAATTATGACACTGAATCCTATAAATTTTACACCGGTTTTTCCTGGCAAATTAATCCCAAATGGTCTTCGTCCGCAAGAGTCAGTTACGAAGCCCGCGAATATGATTCGCGGCCGATTATCGGATCAACGGATACTTTTCAGTCGGACGACACCTACTCAGCGAATTTAGTTTTAAACCATAAGCTTTCCTCGAATATGACAGTTGGCTCTTCTTATACTTACCGTCAAAAGAAATCCAACGAACCCTCTCAAAAATATTCAGGATCACTGACAACCCTTGGCCTTTATTACTCTTTTTAAATCCGCGTTTTTTAAAATTTTCTCCAAGCGCCACTTCAAAGCTCTTTGTATTCTCATAGCGGGTCTTTTTGTGATGTGGCTTTCTTATTCCCAGACTTTTGAAAGATATGAGCTTCAGACATACGACTGGCGGTTTAATATTCGCGGCGAACGCCCCTTTTCACCGGACGTGGCGCTCATTCATATTTGGGATGACACGCTGGCAGGGTTGGGCCGCTGGCCTTTTGACAGGCAATATCACGCCGCTTTGATTCAAGTTCTTGCCGAATATGGTGCCAAGGCGCTTATTTTTGACGTGGAATTCGTGGAGCCGCATGACCAGGATGGCAAAGTTATAGAAGCCACCAAAAAAGCAGGAAATGTTTATTACGCTTTTGGTTTTTCATCCCCGACGCCGATAGAGGGCCGTTTTGTCGCGCATAAACTGGAATCTCCGGTTCTGCAAGGTTATGCTGACGCCGCGAAGGGAACCGGTTTCGTAAACATCCAGGTGGACTTGGATGGAAAACGACGGCGCGTGATGCCTGTTATTGAGTATAAAGGCAAAAATTATTTTCAGCTGAGTTTCAGAGTTTTGATGGATATTTTTGGTGTTAAGCCTGAGGACGTGGTTTTTAAACCCGGCAAAGAATTACAGCTCACAAAAGATTTAAAAATCCCTCTTGATGAACAAGGTTGTTTTATCATCAATTACGCGGGTTTATGGGAAAAGACTTTTGAGCACTATTCTTACATCGACATTCTTTCGGCTTATGCCCAGGTGTTGGACGGAGAAAAGCCTTTTTTTGACCTCAATAAACTTCGTGGAAAGATTTGTGTGCTGGGTTTGACGGCGCAAGGCACGCATGACACGAACCCAAATCCATTGGAGCCTGTGTATCCCGGCATTGGAACTTACGCGAATGTTTTGAATTCCGTACTTCGAAGGGATTTTATCCGCCGTCTTGACAGGGTTACGAACCTCATTATTCTCTTGCTCTTGTCGGGCTGCGCTTTTTGGGTGTCTTTTTACAAAAAACCTTTCACATCATTCCTTTATACCCTCGCCACGATGACAATTTTCGTCACGATTGTCATCAATCTTTTTATTTACGCCGGAGTTTGGGTGGATCTTTTTTTCCCCGTGTTTATTTGTCTGGTGGTTTACGCGGCCGGGACGCTGACGCGTATTATTCATGAAATGAGAAAACGGGAACTTATTGAAAGCGAACTTAAAATTGCCAGTCAAATTCAAAAAAGTTTTCTGCCGCCGACCCTGCCGCAGCAAAAAGGAATGAACGTAGCTGTTTTTATGAAACCGGCAAAAGCCGTGGGGGGCGATTTGTACACTTTTGTACCCCTCGGGGATGAAAAAATCGGCGTGATGTGTGGCGACGTTTCCGGAAAAGGCACACCGGCCGCGCTTTTTATGGGAAAAGTCGTGTCCGAATTTAAATTTTCAGCCCGGGACAGGCTGGATCCATCTGAAGTTCTTTCAAAACTCAATGATTCCATCGCCTCGGAAGCCACCGGTGGTTTGTTTGTCACTTTGACTTATGCTATCTTTGATCTCAAGAATCAGAAGGTTGTTTTTTCCAACGGGGGACACTTGCCGATCGTTGTCGTGAAACCCGACGGCCAATCCGAACTGCTGACCGCGGAGGCCGGGATGCCTATTGGCGTTATGGAAGGGGTTGGTTTTTCAAATGCGGAATTTACTTTGTCTCGGGGTCAGTGTTTTGCGTTTTATTCAGACGGAATCAGTGAAGCCCGAAACAGGAAAAAGGAAGAGTATTCCATTGAGGCGCTGCAAAAAGTCATGATCACCCATCACAAGCTGTCCGCACAGGAAATTCTCGATCATTCCGTAGAAGAAGTCACTGATTTTATGGGCAAAGCCGATCAACATGACGATATGACCTTAATTGTGGTTCAAATTAAAGATGACGAACAAAAAGCGTAAAATTCTATTGCTGGTTGAGGATAAGGCGCTAGGCGCTTTGATTTCAAAAAAACTCAAGCCCTTGGGCGCGCGAGTGATCCAGGGAACCTCGGATTATATGGATAAAATATTCGACGAGGTGCCGCATATCATAGTAATGGATGAGGATTTTTCGAACGGACAAGGAAAAAAAATCGTCCACACCTTTAAAGAGGACATGGTTCTTCGTTATATCCCCATTGTTTTTTTGGCTGAAGAAAGCGACCTGGTCGTATCCAGGGATTTTGAAAAAATTGACGCCTATGTTTCAAAGTCAAAGATTCAGAAAAATTTACTTTCACAAGTAAAAGCTTTGATTGAGAAAAATCACAATGAATTGGATTTTAATCCGCTTACTTCATGCGCCGGAGTGCGTTCCACTGTTTTGAAGATCGAGCGGGCGATTGATTCCAAAGCGCCTTTCGCTGTTTGCTGCGTGGATTTGGAAAATTTAAGCACGTTTAACCGGGCTTATGGCGATTCACGCGGTGATCAAGTCATTGTTCGTTTAAGCCATATCATCCAGGAGACGCTCAAATACCAGGGAAAAGAAGAGGATTTTGTGGGGCATTTGGGCGGAGATGATTTTATCGTTGTCACGCACTCCGACTTTGCCGAGCGGCTTGCGGAATCCATTATCCAGAATTTTGACGCGGTGATTCCCAGTTTTTATGACAGCCAAGACAGGGAACAGGGCTATCTTGTGCAGCGAAACCAGGATGAAGCTCTTATGCAATACCCGATTATGAGCGTTTCGATTGCTATTGTTCACAATGACGCGCGTCCAAAATACCGCCTTCCTGAAATCTCAAAAATCTCGGGAGATTTGAAGAAATACATGAAAGCGCTTCCCGGAAGCTGTTATATTCAACACCGCGGAAAAAATAAATCCACACCGGAATTAAAAAACGCCTCGTTTGAAGTCCGTTTTCCCAGCAAGATGAAAAGTATCAATATCCAGGTAAAACAGGATGATTCAGAACGTCATTTGACGTTTTTTAAAACGCTGCTTAAAACCAAAAGCATCAAGACAGTTTATCAGCCCATCGTAGACTTAAAAAACAAAAGAATTTTGGGGTATGAGGCGCTGACCCGGGCGCTTTCAGACGCGCCTACGCCGGACGCGGCATTTTTATTCAGCACGGCTCGTGAGGCGGGGTTGGTCAAGGAGTTGGATGAGATTTGCGTGGAGTCCGCGTTGAAGAACGCCCAAGCCTTGGGGGATAAAAAACTATTTTTAAATTTAAATCACGAAACTCTTTTGGACGCAAAGATTATGCGTCGCCTTTTCGCGGATCGCGGCGCGGTGGGGTATAAAAATATTGTCATTGAGGTGACGGAGCAAAGCATTTTACGTTCGTTTGATAAGGTTCGGGACGCGCTTTTACACTTGAAACAGCAAGGAGTTTCGGTGGCGATTGATGACGTGGGGGGTGGCGCGGTGAGCTTGAGAGATGTGGCTGTTTTGAAGCCGGATTACATCAAATTCGACCGTTCTTTGATCCGGCAAATCGACACATCAACAACCAAGCAGCAAATCGTGCTTTCCATGATTTTATTCGCTAAAGGAATTCACGCGTTAACCACTGCGGAAGGAATCGAAACAAGGGAAGAACATGAAACAGTGATGATGTGTGGTGTAAATCTAGGGCAGGGGTATTATTTCGCAAAACCGGGTCCGCCGTTTCCTAAGCTTTCTATATGAAAACAAAAGGGTTATGAGAAATTAAAAAAAATTAAACAGGATTTGTAATTTAGTTTAGCGTGATGTATACTCAATTAAATTAAGGAAAAAACGATGCCTACAAGTTCAAAAAATCAGCAAATGAATCGAATGACTAATTTCATGGAAGAAATCACCAATGATATTTTGGACGAATTGGTTTCTAAGAGCCGCAAAAATCTTTCTCCCAATGCTATCCAAGACATCAAAGCCATGGCGCTGAATCGTCTCTGGCCCATGTACACAACCACCGAATCAGGCCGTGATTATCTCCGTAAAGTCGTTGAGCAGGATAAAATTGAAAAAGACGTTATCCGCGAAATCCGCGCCGCGATGGACATTGTGATGTCCAACCCCAGATAGATACTATATAAACATATCTCTAAAGCAAACAAGCCGCCAAAAAAGGCGGCTTGTTTGCTTTAGTAGTTGTTTTGATGCTGTGGTTTGTTAAATAAAGCGGGCCGCTGGACTGCCACATGAACCCCCTCCATATGGGGAACCTTCCAGGTTCCCCCTGAAGGGCGCCGCGCTTGAAAGCGAAGAAAGCGATCTATATGCGTGCTCGGCAAGCCTGCGCGCGCCATCTGTTGAACGCGCGGCTGTC
>JAHFFM010000070.1 GCA_023247935.1 Candidatus Omnitrophota bacterium
TCGCTGTTTTTGACCACATCATCGTAAATGATCGCCAGATTGTAATGCGCATCCGCGTCATTCGGCCTGATTTCCAAAACTTTTTCATACTCCAGCACGGCCGCCGGATAATTTCTTTGCTCGGTCAAAATGACGGCGAGGTTGTAATGCATGGTCGCCGTATCCGAACGGAGTTTCATGCGTTCCTTATTTTGGTTTGAAATCTCCGAAAGCGTCCTATCCAAGTCTTTCTTGAGTTCTTCCGTTTTTTGATTAGCGGACAACCATTCCCCTTCTACAAGCTTGACGTATTCCTGCGTCATGCCAGGATTAGCCATGGCCGATTTTTTTTGTTTTTCTAAATTTGCGCTGGCTTTCTTCTGGCGAAGCATTTTCTCTTCCGCGTCCTTAAGCCTTGTTTCCAATTCGCCGATTTTTCGGTTCTGCGCCTCAAGCGTTTTTTCAGCCTCATCCACGAGTTTTTTTAATTCCACTTGACGGCTGCTGGAAAGCGATTTGTCCTGCTGCAGATTATTGAGTTGAGCGCTGAGGGTTTCCAGCTTCGCAAATTCCGCTTTTTTCTCTTCTTGAAATTTTTGGTTTTCCTGCCGCGTGCCCTCCAATTCATTGCGAAGATTTTGAGTGATCTTTGTCGAACTTTTTAAATTCGAACGCAAATGCAGATTATCCGCGATAAACAGCGCGACGATAATGCCGCCGACCGCACCGAGAATAATTTTTTTATCCATTTTTTTCATCGTCGTAACCTTTCAATGGCTTAGTCTGTTTGGTATCAAACTGAGTCATATCCTTCTCTGCGTCAATGATATGAGGCGTCAAAAAAACGACAAGTTCTGATTTGTTTCTTGTTTCATGCACATGCTTAAACGCGTTTCCAAGAATCGGGAGATCGCCCAGCCCGGGAAATTTATCCGTGTCGCTGGTTGTTTCATCGCGAATCAAGCCCCCGATGATGATAACATTCCCGTCTTTAACCATCACCCGGGTTTCAGCATTGGTGGTATCCACCACAGGGATTTTATCTCCTTCCGGCGTTTCAAAAAAATGATCCACCCGGCTGACTTCCGGACGAATCTTCATGAGAACAAAACCGTCATCATTAATCACGGGAGTCACCTTGAGCTGGATACCCACGTCTAGAAAATTGACAGTAGTCGCGGTGGTGTTTCCGGCTGTCGCGGTGGTGGTTGAAGAAGTAGTATAAACTTCTTTTGTTCCCACAAAAATTTTCGCTTCCTCGTTGTTTAAGGCTGTGATCCGGGGGCTGGATAACAATTTGGTTTCACCCACCGTTTTTAGAAATTTCATAATCGCGTCGATATTTATTTTGCCGAGTTTCCCGATAACCACTTGACCAAAAGTGGTTGTGGGATTAAAAGGAAAATGAGAATCAACCGTTATCAACTCGCGCTGAATCAGCCGCTGCCAATCCACACCGAACTCAAATTCAGGAGTCAAAGCGACGCGCACAATTTTGGCTTCGATCAAAACCTGCTTGATTTTGGCATCCAACTGGATCACGACTTTTTCAATTTCATCCATTTTTCCGGGAAGCGTATAGACGATAACGCGATTGTACTTATCATCGGCTTTTGCGCTGCCAAGACCTTTTGCGTCAAGCCTTGGCTGAAGATTAGCCACCACGTCGGCGGCATTGGCGTATTTCAGATTAAAAACGCGTGTCAGCATTTCTTTGTCCACCGTTTCCACGGTTTGTCGGACCTGCTCCAGCTTTTCCGGCGTGTCCATGACCACGACCGTGCCGCTGTCATTGTCCGAAACGACGTTTCCCACGCGACTGATAACGGTTTGCAAAAGAGCCGTCACATCGGCGGGCTTGGCGTATTGAAGTTTAAAAATACGCGCCTGCCTTACCTCCGACCATCTCTCGCCGTGTATGGATTCATAATCGGACGCAGGCATCACATAAAAAATCTCGCCGCGTTTTTCGCAGGCCAGTTCATTCGAAATTAAAATAATTTCGAGGGCGTCGCGGATAGAAACATTATTCAAAGAAAGGGTTGCGCGGCCCTGCACGGTTTTGGACACCGCGACGTTGATTTCTGCTTTCTCGGATAAATAAACAAGAGCGTCCACGATGTTCGTGTCATTCAAGGCCAATGTTACTTTTCTTGAGAGATTCGGATGATTCAGAATAAAGCTGGTGGAACTCGGCATGAGCTTTTCTTCGGAAAAAACAGAATGGCCGTCGCAAAAAATAATCATCGCTAAAAAAAACGCCGTAAAAATTTTAGCTTTTGGAAATCTCATTAAGTTACTTTAACTCCACGGTTTTTCCATTTACCGAGACAATCACCTTGTTCTTTTCAATTTCTTTCACCTTGGCATTTTTGACACGGTCATTTCGTTTCGCAAAATAAGTTTTTCCGGTGCGAGTATCTTCAAGAAGGGCGACGGGAGAATCATCCCAGTCCACCCCTACCAGGCGAAGTCCCCCATTCTCATCATCAGCGGCTATTCCTTCGCCGTTCTTCGGCAAATTAGACGCCATGTTTTTGCTGATTGTTTTAACCATGTCCGAAACATAATGCAAACACACGAAAACCAGTACCACAGCCACAACCATCTTGAGCAGCTTAACGACATCTTTGTTCGAAAGATCGATTTTAATTTTTGATAATGGGTTCTGCGCGGCGGGAATCGGCTCAGGCGCCTTTTCAGCCGCTTTTTGAACAGGAGCGACGGGTTCCGCGGGTGGAACGGATTCAACCGGTGCGGGCAATCTCAGAGAAACTTCCTGCCGTGGCTCGCTTAAAACTTCCGGATTTCCATCGATTAAACGAAGCAGTCTTTCCCGATCGGAAGTGCCCGGTGCGGTGGGGTTAGGTTCTGGCATGGACAATCCTCGCTTCTTCGGTAATTAATTCTCGCATGGTTTCACTGTCCACTTGCAACCTATTTTTAATAATCAAAGTTTCAAGCGCATTATGGCATAGCATCATGATACGTCTCGGGCATCCTTCGGTATGATGAAAAACCATGTCCAAGGCGTCTTCAGAAAATAAAGGGACTTGTCTCCTGTATCCGGCCTGTTTCAACCGGTACCCAACAACCTCTTTAGTTTCTTTTATGCTGAGAGAATTCAAAATGTATTTGAGAGAAAGCCTGTCCCAAAAATTATGGATTTGACGAACTTGCGGCAAAAGTTCGGTTTGAGCGAAAAGCACGAGTTGAAGCAGTTTGCATTTATTGGTTTCATAATTCAAAAAAGTGCGCAGCACTTCAATGGCTTCTACATTCAATTTTTGCGCCTCATCGATGAGCAAAATCACGGTTTTATTTTCGCTCACGCCTTTTTGAAAAAGATACGTTTCAATCGCTTTGCGGTAACCGTAAATCGTGGGAGCTTCAGGCTTGGTGTCAAACACATCCGAAACGGAAGCTAAAAATTCAAGTTCCGAATGAAAGCCAGGGTCCAAAATCATGCTGAATTCGTATTTCGTCCTGTCCTGGAACACATGGAAGAGCTTTCTTGCCAGAGTGGTTTTTCCGGTTCCCACGTCGCCCACCAAAAGACTCGCGCCGCGTTTTAATTTCACGGCGATCTCAAGCCGCAAAAGCGCTTCGCGGTGCTCGGCCGATTCATAAAAAAAAGCCGGGTCAGGACTGGTTGAAAATGGCTCTTCTTCTAAGCCAAAAACCTTAAAATAGCTCACAACCCTCCCATACAGAAACTCTATCCTCCATTAAAGCGTTTTTTAACAAAAAATACAAATATTATCTAGAAGTTATCCCAAAGCGGGATAACTTCTAATTCTATTAAGTAAAGGGAGGTTTAAAAAAGCCTGTTATTTAACGGCTTTTAGCTCTTGATGTCTTTTTTCGAGCTCGGCCGGGGTGGCCACTTGGTATTCCAGCATCATTTGCTCGATTTCATCATAAGAGGATTTAGGGTCCAGCTTGGGAGTTTTTGCCTTCACTTTGGTTTTTTGCATGTCTTGCTTTTTGTTCTGAATCACATTTTTGACGTCAGCTTCTAATTTCTCACGATTTTTATCCTGAACCATCTTTTCGAGCTTTTGGTTCGCCAAACTCACGGATTTGCCCAAATCCGGAGGAATGACGACGGTGTTGGGAACAATCGGCGTCTGAGACCCCTCTGAAAGCTGTTTTCGGCTTTCCTCGGCCTTTAAGATCAACTGCCTTAATTTGCTGTCGTCTTCGATAAAGGGCAGTATCGCTTTCCATTCATCAATGGCCTCGTTGATTTTTCCGCTTTCATACAAAAGCCGGCCTTTTTGGAATTTACCGTCGATAAAAAGCTGTTTGTCGCGGCGCGAATTATCCGCGGCCTCTCTTTGCAATTTGGAATCTTCAACCTGGGCCTGTAATTTGCCGCTGGCCTGGGCGAGGTATTGAGACATGTTTTCCGGCGTTTGGAATTTAATGGTTTTCTTTACCTCGGCCTCTTCGGCGGCTCTCTTGACGGCCAGGGAATTATCATAATTTTTAGAAACGCCTTCAATAAACTCTTTGATGCTCGATCCTTTTTCAAGATAAGGCGTAATCGTGGCCCATTCTTCAAGCGCCTCGGGAATACGGTCTTCTTCGTACAGATTTTTGCCTTTTTGGAAGGTTGTCTCGATCAAGGTTTGGCGATCCACGTAAGTCTGATCCGCGATTTTCTTTTGGGTTGCGGCGTATTGCGTCTGACTGCTCACGATTTGCTCGATGTCGTTGAGAAGTTTGGGCATCTCAGTCGGTGTTTTGAGCTTGCCGTCTTTTTTGAACTCGGCTTCTTGCGAGCTTTTTTGAGTTTCCAAAAGATGGCCATAAGCCTTTGTCACGGATTCAAGATAGTTTTTTGTTTCCGAATTTTCTAGAAGCGGTACAATTTCAGCCCATGCCTGAAGCGCATCCGATAATTTCCCGTCCCAATAATATTTTTTGCCTTTATCGAATTTGGCTTGAACGTCCGCTTGCCGCGAAGCCAGCGTTTGCTCGGCATTTCGTTTGGCATTCTCAGCTTCAATGGTGGAAGCTTTTAATTTTTGCAAAGCGTCTGAAAGTTCGGTTGTGATATCCGACGGCATTTTGATTTTTTGCGCGCCGATAGCCAGCGCCTCTTCCTTGCTCTTGATAAGTTTTAACCGCTCTTCATCCATTTTTGAAAATTCATTGATTGCGTTTTCAAGTTCCAGAGGATTTTCAAGCTCGGTTTGAACGGACTGCCATTCTTTCTTAGCTTCTTCTAAATTTCCCGCGCGAAACCATTCATTGCCTTTTTGTATGGTTCCAACCACTTTTTGCTCTCTGGATTTAAAGGCTTGTTCTGAAATTTCACGCTGGGATTGCGTGTCCAAAGTTTGCGTTTTTAATTTTTGACTTGCTTCCTGAATAAGCAAAGAAAGGCCTTCCGGCATGTGAATCCTCTGGCTTTTCCTGGCTTCGGCGTCACCAGCTGATTTTTGCACCATCGCCAAATTCTGGTAATCCTGTTTCGCCTGATCAAACAAAATTTTAAGCGAAGTTTCGTTTTCCAATTCAGGAAGGATCGTGTTCCATTCGTTTAAGGCATCTTCATGACGCCCTTCATCAAAAAGGGATTTGCCCTTGGCATACGTGTTTTGAACCAAAGTTTTTCTGCTTTCAAGCGCTTGGTCGGCCTGCTTTTTACGGTCACCGGCAATTTCCGTTTCACCCTTGAGGCGGACAATTAAACCATTCAAAGATTTTTCGAGCTCATCAGGAGCGGTGATTTTGGAACTCTTGCGCGTTTCGGCTTCCACAGCCTGCCGATCCATGGAGTTTCTCGCTTCTTCCGAACGTTCCAATGTTTCAAGGGTTTGCTGCAATTCAACGCCGTTCTCAAGCTCCGGAAGAAAAGCGGACCATTCCGTAAGCGCTTCGGCTGTTTTTCCCTGCTCATAGAGAACTTTACCTTTGGCAAACCGCTCATCCAGCAATGCAATGCGTTCCGCAAAAGATTTTTCCGCGACCTGTTTTTTCTGCTCTGCCAATTGGGTTTGGGATTGAATCTTTTGTTTCACTTCAAGCAAAAGAGGCGTAAGGCTGGCGGGCGCGGGCAAACGCATCGCTTTTCTGTCTTCCGCCTCTACCGCCGCTTTTTGTGCGGCAATAGACTGGTCGTAAGTGGTTTGCAAATCCGCCATTAAAATCTTAATTTTTTCCTCGCCTTCAACGTACGTCAAAATCGAAGACCATTGGTTGACGGCTTCCGAATATTTTCCCTGATCAAATAACGTTTTTCCTTCATCAAACGTGTTTTGCACAAGTTTTTGAAGACCGGCAGTGCTTTGATCTGCGGCCATTTTTCTGTTTCGAGCTGAATCCAGCTGAACTTTTAGTTTGTCGCTGGTATCTTTTAAAAGCAGCGCCAAGTCTTGCGGTGTTTTGAGTTTTTGATCTTTTTTCTTTTCGGCTTCCACGGCCGCTTTTTGTTCCAGTGCCAGGTTTAACTGGTCCTGTTTCGCTTGGTCGAGTAAAACCTTGAGAACCGGCCCGTCATCAAGTTCGCCAAGAATGGCGGACCATTCCGCCAAAGCATCGGCCTGCAGTCCCTGATCAAAAGCTAGTTTTCCTTTAGCGAAACGGTCCTCCACAAAAGCCTGTCTGTCGATAAGAGACTGCTCAGAGCTCATTTTACGGGATTTTGCGGCATCGATTTGCGCGCGAATTTGCCGGCCTGATTCCGCCAGAAGCTTGGATAAGTCGTCGGGTGGCTGTATTTTGTTTGATTTTTTGGACTCCACGATTTTCGCGTCAGCTTCCGTTTTCCGGACTTCTTCAATATCACCTTTTAAATTCTCCAAAGACTGCTTGAGCGTGACTTCATCTTGAACCATGGGAAGTAAAACCTCCCATTCCTTAATGGCCGCGGGGATGTCACCGGCATTGAGATAGCTTTGTCCGCTTTGTACGATTTTTTGAATCAGCATTTGTTTTTCTTTTAAAACGTTTTCAGCGGCGAGGCGGTCTTCATTATTTTGTTTGATTTGAGAGTCAAGCTTTTGTTGAGCGGAATCCGTCAACACATTTAAAGTATCGGGAGTTTTAACACGCACGCCGATGGAAGACTTCGACTGCTGGGAGTCACGGCTGATTTTTTGGTTTTGTGTCTGGATCAACGACATTTTTTCGATAAAATCTTCGATTAATTTGCCATCTTCCACAAGACTGATAATGGAAGACCACTCTTTTTTGGCCTCTTCAAAATTCCCGGCGTCAAAAAGGAGGCGGCCTTTCTCGAGGCGTTCTTTTACCAGTGTTTCACGTTCTTTGAACGCGGCCTGTTCAGCGGCGGCTTGATCGGCTTTTATTTTCCGTCCAAGCGCTTCGATTTTTTGGGAGGCATTCGTCACAAGACCCGACAAAGATTCGATGGGGGTTTTTGTTTTAACACTGGGGGATGTTTTGGCTGATTCCGCTTCTTTTTGCGCTTTTACCAAATCCTGATTTATTCCCTGCATTTTGGAAATAAAATCCACAATCACTTTATTGTCATCAACCAGTCCGGCCATAGAAGACCATTCACGCTTGGCTTCATCAAAATTTCCGGAATCAAAATAATTCTGTCCTTTGACAAGACTTGCTCTTACCAAGGCTTCGTGGTCTTTCAGCGTTGCCTGGTCCGTGGCGGATTGTTCGGCTTTTACCTTGCGTATTTTTTCTTCGATTTTTTGGGAGGCTCCTGTTGTAATGGCTTGTAGATTATACGGAGTCTTGACGCGGATGCTGTTTGACGAAAGTCTCGCTTCTTCGGCAGCTTTTTGAATTTTAGAACGGTCCTGATAAATCTTTTCCATTTGCGAAATAAATTCTTCGAGCTTTTTGGGGTCATCCATGAACTCTATCAGAGACGTCCATTCCTTTTTGGCGGCCTCCAAATTATCCGCCTCATAAAGCAATCTCCCCTTTTCCAACCGGCTATTCACAATCGCCTGCTTTTCAGTGATTTTTTCGCGATTTTCTGAGTCAATGCGATTCAGCTCTTTCTGGTTCTTTTTGACAGTCTCTATCAACTCATTAACGGTGCGCTCATTTTCGTAATTCGTGGCCACGGATTGCCATACCTGAACCGCCTCGTCCGTTTTCCCCTGATTAAAAAGCTGCATTCCTTTTTGGAAATCCGAAGAAGCCCATGACTGCTTATCCTGGAACGTTTTCTCGGCGCCGACGCGTTTTGTCTCGGATTCTTTCAAGTCTGCCTGAAATTTCTCATTCACTTCATCAGAAAACTTGGACAAATCCGAGGGCAGCCTGACTTTGACGTCTCTTTTTTCCAATGCTTTATCCGCCGCGTCTTTTTCTCCCATCGCCTGCTGGTAAACCTGCAAAAGCGTGTCAATTTCCCTGCGTTCTTTGGAGCCCTCCGTAAAATAAGCCGCTATTTTACCGAGCTCCGCCATCGCTTTTTCATAATCGCCCTGATAATACAAAAGTTTGGTTTTGGCAAAAGAATCGTCGATTGTTTTTTGCGAACTTTCAGAAGCGGAAAGCGCGGCTTTGGCCTGGATGGCCTGGGTTTTATAAAGCTCCCCCGCGGAAGCGAAGAACCGGAGCATGTCCGCGGAATCTTCCTTATTGATAAGAGCGGATTCACGGCTTTTTTCGGATTCATCAAAATATTTTCTTAAATCACGAATCAATCTTCTTTGGGGGGATTCTTCAGGTAAATAAGCAGCCATTTTATCCCACTCCGCGAACGCCTGAATCATCTTCTGCTGGTCATAAAACTCTTTGCCTTTTCGGAATGACTCTTCGATTTGCCTTTTGCGGTCCGCCAGTTTTTTATCCACCTGGCTGGTGGCGTCAGTGGATACGTTTTTGCGTTTGCCGCGCAAATAATCCATGACGAGTTGAAATTCAGGATAACGACTAGCCACGCCATTTAACTTATCCCATTCGGCGGTAGCCGCCGCATAATCACCGGCATCGTAATTTTCTTTGCCTTTTTGATAGAT
>JAHFFM010000247.1 GCA_023247935.1 Candidatus Omnitrophota bacterium
GAGAAGTGTAGTGAGGGTCATAAGCTGCGGAGAAATCAAGCCCGCTTTAAAATTTTCAGGAATCACTCTTCCCAGTTCCAGAAAGTTAAAAGTTCTTTCTTGGCCAGCGGCGCCCTGCGAAAGCATCCAAACCATAAAAATACCGATCAGAAAACCGAAATCCGCCAAGCGGTTCACGATAAACGCTTTATTTCCCGCGTCCGCCGCGGAAGGCTTTTCAAACCAAAATCCGATTAAAAGATAAGAACTGACAGCCACAAGCTCCCAAAACACGAACAGCATGAGGAAATTATTGGCCAATACGATACCCAGCATGGAAAAAGCAAAAAGAGAAAGCGACGCGAAGTAGCGGGGATAGCTTGGATCGCCGTGCATGTAGCTGGTGGAATAAAGAAAAACGCAGGTCCCGACGCCGGTAACGATTAAAAGCATTAAAAGAGAAAGCGGGTCGATTAAATACCCGAATTCGACGAGCACTCCGGGAACTTTGATCCATTCGTATCCGGATTCAGCAGGCAAAAAATGATTGTGAATATGAAACCAGAACATCCAGGCGCTGAAGAATAAAGAAATGAAAATTCCTGCCAGACCGATAAACGTCGACAGTTTAGGGGAGCGAAGCGCGAAAAGCATGATAGCCACGGCCGCCACAAACGGTGAAAATAAAATAATCCAGGGAGCGGGAGGCATGGCCTCGAGAATGGAATTTACCATTTGAGTGAATTCAATTGAGTGGTGTCCGTTGTTTTTTTAGCCCGGTACAAAAGCACGACAATGGCCAGCCCCACGGTCACCTCCGCGGCCGCCACAATCATGGTGAAAAAAACAACCACTTGCCCGGTTAAATCACCGAGATACGAAGAAAAGCTCACAAACGAAAGATTGGCGGCGTTTAAAATCAATTCCATGGACATTAACACCATCAGAATATTCCGGCGAATCAAAAGACCAAACAGTCCGATTGTGAAAAGAATTCCTGAAACGATCAAATAATGTTGAAGGGGGATGGCGGTAATTGTCATTCAGAATCCTTTTTTGCTAAAACAACCACGCTGACAACTGCCGCCAACACCAGGAAAGAAGTAAGTTCAAATGGCAGAACATGTTGAGAGAAAAGGAGTTGCCCCAATTCTTTCACGGAGCCCTGTACCGGCACAATCCCTTGGGGAATGTTTATCGTTTTGGCTACTTTGATGATTTGAGCGAGCAAAAGAACGCATAACGCAATCGCGAGCAAGGTGGAAATTTTAAAAGAAGGGGGATTGAAACTGATTTTTCTAGGGTCAATCAACATGACAACAAATAGAAATAGGACTAGCACGGCCCCGGCATAAACCAATACAAGGACCGTTGCTACCAAGAAGGCTTTTAATAGAACAAAAAGCCCGGCCATCATGCACATAGCGGCCACCAGACTTAAGATGCCATACACCGCAGAGCGGGACATCACTACGCCGATCGCAAAGGCAATCAACCCAAAGGAAAATATATAAAAGAGGCTATTCTCAAGCATAAAGTAAGTTTAAAAGTAAACAGCCATTTTAAGGGAGCGGCAAGGAGATTGTCAATTTCGATTCTTTTCGCCTATAATAGGCGGAATTATGGAACCAAACTCCCTTCTCTTTATTATTCTGGCTGTTCTGTTTGTTTTTTCCGCATTCTTTTCGGCTTCGGAGACTGCTTTAATAGCCCTAAACAAGGTCCGCCTTCGTCATTTGATGGAGCAAAAGAAAAAAGGCGCCAAACGGCTTTACGGGGTGGTGGCTAAGATGGACCGTGTGATCGCCACTCTTTTAATTAGCAATAATCTGGTAAACACAGCCATTGCCGCTATTTCCACGGTGCTTTTGGCGCACTATTTTGGCGAAAAAAATGCCATGGTGTACGGCACCCTTATTATCACTATCGTTCTTGTGGTTTTTGCCGAGCTGGCGCCTAAAATATTTGCGACAAACCACCCGGAAAAAGTGGCTTTTTTTGTGCGTCATCTGGTTTCATTTTTTATTTTTATCTTTCAGCCTCTTACGAATATGCTGACTTCTATATCGCATGGCGTGATTCGATTGTTTGGGGCTAATCCCCATCACCGCTCGCCGCTTGTGACTGAAGAAGAAATTAAAATGATGATTACGATCGGCCGCGAGGAAGGTTTTTACGGCGACAATGAACGAAAAATGCTGGAACGGATTTTTCATTTCGATGAAATCATGGTTCGTGACGTGATGACTCCGATTGAAAAAGTCATCAGTGTTCCCTTGGACATTAATCAGGAGGAGCTGGAAAGAGTTCTCATGGAGGAAGGACATAACCGGATTCCGGTTCATGACGGCAATCCGGAAAATATTGTCGGGATTCTTTATGTGCGGGATCTTCTTTATTTAATCAGAAACAGTTCTTTGATTCAGTTAAGGGATTTGATCAGCGCGCCTTATTTTGTGAACTCAAATAAAAAAGTGAATGAACTTTTGAAAGAGTTCCAAGCCAAAAAAATCCAAATAGCAATCGTCAAAGACAAGATTTCACAAAAAATTATCGGCCTTGTGACGTTGGAAGATTTATTCGAGGAAATCGTCGGAGAAATTGAAGAGGTTGTGCAGTGAATAGGATTTATCAGGGAAAAGTCACGAAAGTCGAAATTCGAGACGGTGAGGATACCACTGGTAAACCGAAATGGAAACCGCTTGAGAATTGGCCGGGATCTTTCTGGGCCCATCATGAATTGTTTCAGGATGCGGTGAATTATTACACGCTTGCTTTGGCTGCAATGGCGCAAGG
>JAHFFM010000071.1:0-7067 GCA_023247935.1 Candidatus Omnitrophota bacterium
TCTTTGTTTGTTTTGGACAACTACAAAGTAACAGTGTTTTAAGACCTATGGGGCTCTTTTCTTTAAAACCACTTCCAAACCCACCCTAACAAGTGTCGCACTTCTAATTACAATTCACGAACCAGGAAAACGTTAAAAGTCGACAATAAGCTTAAGAATTTGGAGGAACTTCCGGGCCCGGATTGGAAACATCGGGCGCCGTCGCGCGCTTCTGGCGATACTGACGCATGTATTCGCGCATATAACCGCGGTATTCATCGCTATGCGCTTTGCGATACGAACGCACTTTATCAGGATTTTTGTCACGCCACTCTTTTGAGCGGCGACGCTGCATTTCAAGCCATTCCACGCCTTTACTTTCACTGAACTTGAAATAATTGGGATTTTTTTTGCGCCAGCCGCGCATGCTTTCAAGTTGCCGTTTTTTTTGGCACTCTTCGTTTGAGCAGACTTTTTGACGCGGCGAATATTTATTCGGAGAAAAAGAGGCGTTGCAATAAATGCAGAGCCGGCCTTCCATGGCTAAACGCTGATAAAGTAGCTCTGGGCCACGAAAGCGGCTGCCCCGAGTGGCACACCGTTTTCACCCAGCATGGAGGGCACGATTCGAAGCTTATCCGTGGCCTCGGGAATAGAGGCGCGCCGAACGGTTTCACGTACGCCGTCCATTAAAGGAGCGCCAGCGATTTCAACGCCGCCGCCAATAATAATCACTTCAGGATTAAACAAATTCACCAAAAACGCGGCTTTCCGGCCCAATCTCTGACCGGCTTCATACAACAAGCGGTTGGCAAGCGCATCCCCTTGATCCGCAGCCTTCACCACGGTTAAAATACTGATTTTTGCTGGGTTATTCTCGGCTATTTGATAAATTTCAGAAGAAAGGTTTTCTTTTTGAAGTTCGCGGGCTATTTGAGCGACACCTAAATCCATGCTCCAATAGCTTGATTGATAAGCGCGCATCACCGAAGCGGCCGCATCATCCGCCGCTTCAAACAACCATTCCCCTGCGCTGCCTGACGCGCCGCGATAAATCTGCCCATTCACCAAAAACCCGCAGCCATAAACCGAATACAAATAAATCGCGTGCTGCACGCCCAATCCTTTACCATACCATTCTTCACCGAAAACGGCGGCATTGGCGTCATTATCCACAATGGTAGGAATTCCAAATCTTTCTTCGAATATACCATGAATAGAAACCGTGATTTCAAGATCGCCTTGCAAAAGACCTACCGGCCAGCGAACCGAGCTTGTTTCGCGGTTAAAAATACCGGGGATTCCAATTCCAATCCCATGCACCTTACCCGTATCCACTTTTGATTTTTTAATCAATTCTTCCGTGAGATCCGCCATGGCATGCACAATGGCTTCGCCGCCAGCCAAAGGGCGCTCTCTTTTGACGCTGTAAACAATTTCGCCTTTTAAATTACAGAGCACCGCGATCATGTCCACGATGTTCAGGCCCACGCCGATAAGCAGCACAGAGCTAGGATTTAAATCCACGAGAGTCGGCTTACGACCGCCGCTTGAAACGTCGATCCCCACTTCTTGGATCACGCCTTTTTTGATGTATTGGTCCACGTAGCTGGTAACCGTGACAATATTCAGTCCGATTAAACGGGAAATTTCAGCACGGGCGATCGGACCTTTTTTTCGGATCGTGTCTAAAATTTGAAGGTTTTTCTTTTCGTGGTCATTCAACTCCACCTGATCAAGCAGCCGACGTTTTGAAGAAGTGTTGGACATCATCATACCTCCGCAAACAACTCTTGCGTTACCAAACATACGGCGCCGTAAGCGACCGCATCCTCACCTAATCTTGAAAGAATAATTTTCGCGACTCCGGAAGCTTCTTCCATCGCTAGCTGCTTTACTACGCGGCGCACCGTGTTTAAAACCAGTTCCCCGCCGCGTTCCATTCCACCTCCAAGGACAACCACTTCCGGATTGAAAAAATTCACCAAATACGCCACTTTGAGACCTAAATGCGTTGCCGCCTCTTCCACTACGGCCATTCCCACCACATCTCCGCGTTTAGCTGCGTCAAAAATCATAGCTGCGTCAATTTTTTCAAAATCTTTTCCGGCCAACTCCATAATCTTTCCTTTAACTTCTTTTTTCAAAGCTTCTTTGGCGCGGCGCACGATACCCATATCCAAACCTTCGGAACGGAAAAAATCTGTTTTTTCAACCCAGGGTTCGAGAGACAAACCATCCAAATTCTGAAGATTTAACTGAGTTTCCCCGGCAGACCAGCTGGATCCCCAAAAAAGGTCATTATTGGCAATGATACCCGTACCCACGTCGGAATAAAAATAAAGCACGTTTTCATCGTCGATACGAAGGCTTAATTTTTTTTCAGCCAAAGCCGCCAATGATGCATCATTTCCCACGGACACAGGAATGCGAAATTCTTTCTCAAGAATACCTTTCGCGGTAGCAAAACTCCCCACTGTTTTTCCGCGGCGGGCGTCCGTGTCACGAATGGTTCCGGCGCTGCGGTCAATCACTCCGGACACGCCTAAGCCAATTCCTTTGATATTCTCCACGGGAACTTTTGATTCTTCCAGGATACGCCGAAGCAGCTTCACCGCCTCCGCGATAACGACTTCCATATGCCCAGCCGGACGAGCAACTTTGATTTTGTGAATAATGGAAGGACTTAGATTAGAAATAATGCCTATAAGATGCGTTGGTCCGATTTCCAAACCGATAATGCTGCCCCAATCCGCATTCAACTCAACCAGCTCAGGCCTTCTTCCGCCGCTTGAAATATCCAGCCCTTTTTCCAGAACTAACTTTTGGTCAATGTAATGCTCAACATAATTAGAAACGGTGACAATGTTGAATTGGGTAATACGGGAAATATCTGTTTTGGCGATAGGCCCATTGCGCCGGATTACATCCAAAAGGATAATATTTTTTCTTTCGCGGTCCGTGAGATGATCTGATTTGTACAACGAACGGTATGCCATGGTTCCCTTAATTATTTAAAAAGTTAACAAAGTATATAACAATTAAAAACTAAATAATAATTTAAAAAAATTTAAACAAATCTTTCTAACTGTTTATTTAATTATACCTTACGGCTTTATAATTACAACAAAAAATACCCCCGCTATTTTGGCTCGCTCAACAGGCATTGAGAGACTTCAATAGCGGGGGCATCCCCTTTATAGAACTTCTTAAAACTTAAACAGCATATCCGCGTAGGTCGGCACAGGCCATTTGCTCGCCGGAAGCAGGGTTTCGAGGGTATCAATATCCTGCCTTAGATCATTCATGGCTATTACGACTTTGTCGCGATAAACAATGGCCTTGGCTTTGGCTTCATGCGTTGTCTGGGCCTTCTTGGTCACCGTTTCCAGATCCGCCACCTTGTTGGAGGCTGAATCCAGCAGCACCGATATCTTGGTCAAAAGTTCTTTTTGAACGCTGACCGGCGCGGAAACAGCCTTCAGATTGCCAATGGCTTCCGCCAAGCTATTAGTGAAACAAATGACGGCCGGAATAAAGAGCCGGCGTGTCATGTTGATAGCAGCTTGAGCCTCGATATTGATATCCTTCGCGTATTTTTCGAGATAAATCTCATAACGCGAATGAATTTCTTCCTTGGATAACACTTTGTACTTCGAGAAAAGCTTTTCAGCTTCTTCGGTCGCCATGGCTGCCAGCGCGTCAACGGTATTGCGGATATTGGGAAGGCCGCGTTTCTTGGCTTCTTTCACCCAATCTTCCGAATAGTTGTTGCCGTTGAAAATCACGCGGCCATGTTTTTTCATGGCATCGCGCACAATGGTTGCCGCTTCTTTGTTGATATCCTTGGCTTTTTCGAGTCGGGTCGCGATTTCATCCAGTGACTCAGAGACAATCGTGTTGAGAACCGTATTAGGTCCGGAAATCGACAAAGAAGACGGAACCATGCGGAATTCAAATTTATTGCCTGTAAACGCGAACGGAGACGTACGGTTACGATCCGTATTGTCTTTCGGAAGCGGAGGCAGGGAATCCACGCCGATATGAAGAAAGTGTTCGCCCTTCGATTTGGCGGCTTTGCCTTTTTCAATGGCTTCCAAAATCTCCGTCAATTCTTCTCCCATAAATATAGAGATAATCGCGGGAGGCGCTTCGTTGGCGCCTAAACGCAGGTCATTTCCTGTGTTGGCCGCGCCAGCGCGGAGCTTATCCGAATGTTTATCCACCGCGATAATTAAAGCGGACAAGAAAATTAAAAATTGTTCGTTTTCATGAGGAGTGATTCCGGGCTCAAGAAGGTTATGGCCGTCATCCGTTGCCAATGACCAGTTGTTGTGTTTTCCGGAACCATTCACACCTTGGAATGGTTTTTCATGCAGCAAACAAACCAAATCATGGCGCAAGGCCACTTTTTGCATGGTTTCCATGACAAGTTGATTGTGATCCGCGGCAATGTTTGTCGTGGAAAAAATCGGAGCCATTTCAAACTGAGCTGGCGCCACTTCGTTGTGCTTGGTTTTAGCCAAAACACCCATTTTCCAAAGCTCTGTATCCAGATCTTTCATGAACGCGGAAATACGGTCTTTAATCGGTCCAAAATACTGATCTTCAAGCTCTTGACCTTTTGGAGCCGGCGAACCAAAAAGCGTGCGGCCGGACGCAATCAAGTCAATGCGCTGGTCATAATATTTCTTATCAATCAAGAAATATTCCTGCTCAGGACCGACGGTTGCGGTCACTTTTTGCGTTGTCTTATTTCCCAATGCTTTCAACACGCGAACCGCTTGCCTCGAAATTGCTTCCATGGAACGCAAAAGCGGAGTTTTTTTGTCGAGCGCTTCACCGGTATAAGAACAAAACGCGGTCGGAATGCAAAGGGTTACATTTCCGGATCCGTCTTCTTTTAAAAATGCGGGAGAGGTGCAATCCCAAGCCGTGTAACCCCGAGCCTCAAAGGTCGCGCGAAGGCCGCCGCTTGGAAACGAAGAAGCGTCGGGCTCACCTTTGATCAATTGCTTGCCGGAAAACTCCATGATAATTCCGCCATCGGCTGTCGGAGAAATAAACGAATCATGCTTTTCAGCGGTTTTGCCGGTTAACGGTTGGAACCAATGCGTATAATGAGTGGCACCTTTTTCAATTGCCCAATCTTTCATGGCATTAGCCACAACGTTCGCGACGTCCAAAGTCAGCGTTAAGCCTTTTTGGATCGTTTTTGACAACTCGACATAAATTTCCTTGGGAAGTCTTTCTTTCATGGTGCGTTCGCTGAAAACGTTGGACCCGAAAAACCGGGTCAAATTTTGTTCGATTTTCGAAGAATTTTTTGAAGAACCGTGTCCATTACTGCCGGTTGTCCGGCTAATTTCTTGTAAAATTGCCATATCTATCCCCTTCTCTGTTTCTTTTGTAAATCCGTGTTATACCTCAAAAACAAAAGGCCAGCTCGAAATGCCCGGCGAACCAATCCGAATAAACTACTCCCTTTGCCTCTAAACTGTCAACAAAAGGTTACTAAAAAACCATAACATTTAATTTTCAGAATTGTTACGATCATATTACAAAAATCACAAAAACTCGAGGGTAATCCCTACCGGGCAATGGTCCGAACCCATGACCTCCGGTAGAATAAAGGCTTCTTTTAGGCAGGGCTTCAGGTCTTCGGAAATAAAGTGATAATCAATGCGCCAACCCACATTTCTCTCCCTGGCCGCGCTTTTCATATCCCACCATGTGTATTGGTCGGGTTTTTGATTAAAAACACGAAACGAGTCAATAAAACCTTTGGAAACCCATTGGTCCATCCATTCCCTCTCCATAGGCAAAAAACCGGATACATCTTCATTTTCTTTAGGGCGCTTTAAATCAATAGGTTTGTGCGCCGTGTTCACGTCCCCGCAAATCACGAGTTTTTTGCCTCTATTCCGCAGCTTCATAAAATATTTCAATGCCTCAGCATAGAAATCCATTTTATATTGAAGTCGCTCGTCGCCGCTTTTTCCATTGGGAAAATAAATATTCAGCAGCGTAAATTGAGGGTATTCTGTTTCTAAAATACGCCCCTCGGAATCAAATCGGTTAACGCCAAAACCTCTTTGCACGGATAAGGGTTTTTCTTTGGAAAAAGTCGCGACGCCGCTGTATCCGGGACGTTCCGCTGACTGAATCTGAACGTCATATCCAGGATAATAAAGCACATCCGGAGGAAGCTGGGACGACATGGCTTTAATTTCTTGAAGACAAAGAACGTCCGCAGCGCTTTGTTGAAGCCAGGTTAGGAAATTTTTCTTAAGAACGGCGCGAAGGCCGTTGACGTTCCAGGAGAGAAGACGGTAGATTTTCATGAATAATGATCGCTCGTAGGGGCGGCCCTTATGCCCGCCCAAACAATCCGGGCGGCCACAAGGGCCGCCCCTACATTAATGCGTTTAATAAATCCTTATAACTTTTCGTCACTTTAAATTTCGGGAATTCTTTCCGAATATTGTCCGGCGGGTTAAACAATATGCCCTTATCCACGGTTTTAAGCATCGTGATGTCATTATATGAATCCCCGGCTGCGCGCACTTCAAAACCGATTTTTTTGAGAGATTCCACGGCTTTTTGTTTGCCGTTTTTTTGCCGCAAATGATAATTGGCTATAAAACCCTTTTGGTCGAGCTCAAGATAATTGCAAAAAATCGTAGGCCAGCCGAGCTGCCTCATCAAAGGGTTGGCGAATTCTTCAAATGTATCAGACAGGATAATGACTTGGTGTTTTTGGCGAAGTTCGTCTAAGAAAGCTTTGGCGCCGGACAAAGGCTTGATACCGGAAATGACATTTTGAATGTCCTTAAGCTTTAAGTTATGCTCGCGCAAAATCTTAAGGCGCCGCTTCATTAAAACGTCGTAATCAGGGATATCGCGGGTGGTAAATCGGAGGTCCTGGATTCCCGTTTTTTTTGAAACCGCGATCCAGATTTCAGGAACTAAAACGCCTTCCAAATCCAGGCAGCAAACAATCATACAAACATCCCCTATGATTCTTTTTTGGGGGCATTATATCCTGAGTGCTCGAATTTGGAAAGAAGACTGTAAGCGCATGGCAC
>JAHFFM010000071.1:7167-8892 GCA_023247935.1 Candidatus Omnitrophota bacterium
TAGCCTTCCGGCAATATTTCTTTTGAAATTTTCCTTACCCGGTCCAGCGCATCCGCCTGAGATTTGCCGGACGTGATATTTGCGAAAATACCTATCGCGCGCTCCCGATTGCGCCGAGTAATGGAAACCAAAGCTGGCTTTTTTTCAATGTGAACCACGTCCGAAAGTTTCACGATTTCGCCGCGCGTGTTCCAAATTTTTAATTTCTCAATATCATCCGGCTTGGAGCGTTCATTCGAAACCAGGCGCACGCGCACGTCATAACGACGACCATCTTTGGTGTATTTTCCGACGCGCTGGCCGCCGATCAAGGCATTGACTGTGCTTCCGATTTCCTCCATTTCAACCGAATGCTCCAATGTTTTTTGGCGATCGGGCTTCACGTGCACTTCGTCCACCCCCAATAAATAATCCGTATGTACGTCCACCATGAGTCCGGTTTTTTTCATTTCTTCCATTATTTTTTGAGAATATTCGGCGAGCTTTTGCCAATCGCGGCCCTGCACGCTGAATTCAACCGGAAAACCCCTCTGAGCGGTGAAGCCCATCGTGGATAAATCCTGAATAAATGCTTTCACATCCGGAATTTTATTGAATTCTTTACGAAAAACATCAATGGTGTCCGTTTGCGAAGGCCTTCGGCCTAACAATTTATCAAATGGCCTTTCATTTTTAGACTTCATCGTCACAAACAACATTCCCACATTCACTTCTCCGCCGCTAAAACCGCCAATCGCGGCATAATAACGGTCAATTTCCGGACGGCTCATGGTGAATTTTTCAGCCTCTTTCATTTTTGCGTCCGTAAATTCAAGCGAAGAGCCGGTGGGCGTTTCCAGGCGGCACAAAAACATACTTTGGTCCTGGGACGGCACAAATTCTTTTCTTAAAATGCCGAAAAGGCCCATTGAAACGACAAAAAGGACTAAGGAAGCCACGACAACGATCACCCGGTGTTTTAATGCTTTCGCCAAAAGGCCCTTGTATTTTCTTGAAAGCGAGTCAAAACTGCGATCAATCCATTTCCCGAAAGGAGTCGTTCTTTCTCCCACCTGCAAAAATTGAGACGCGCGCATGGGAGTTAATGTCAACGCCTCAAGCAGCGACAAGGCCACGGCAACTGAAATGGTTACACCAAATTGAAAGAAAAACTTTCCAATAATCCCCTTCATGAAGGCCACGGGAAGAAAAATCGCGATTAAAGCGAGCGTGGCTGAAAAGGCCGCAAAAGTGATTTGTCGCGCGCCTACTTGCGCGGCTTCTACGCGCGACAATCCGCTTTCTTTATAACGCACGATATTTTCCAGCACCATGATGGCGTCATCCACCACGATTCCAATAGCCAGCGACAAACCCAGCACGGTAAAAGTATTTAAGGTAAAATTTGCGAATTTAAAAATCAAAAAAGTCCCTAAAATAGATGTAGGGATAGCCAGCAGCACGTTAATCGTTGAACTCCACGACCCGAGAAACGCCCAACAAACGAGCGAAGTGAGCACCGCCGAGAGAATCAACGTAAAAATAAGCTCCCGAATCGCTTCTTCCGCGAAATGAGTGCCGTCAAAATTAACGCCCAATTTCATTCCCTGAGGCAATTCTTTCTGAATTTCTTTGAGACGTTTTTTCACGGCATGCGCGACAGCCACCGCGTTAGCACCGCGCTGCTTGCGGATCCCGATGCCCACCGCGGTTTCTCCCAAAACCCGCGAAATGCGGCGCGCGTCC
>JAHFFM010000248.1 GCA_023247935.1 Candidatus Omnitrophota bacterium
AATTCTTCCAACGCCGCGCCGTATCCCGGATTAAAATACGAAACCATTTCTTCCTGCTTAAACTTCCATCGCTCTCCCGATTCAAAGGAAACCTTCTCAAAACCCAATGATTTCGATGATAGCCATCCATCCGCTTTGATCAAATTTTCGTACACCGACGAACGCAGGTGATGCAAATAGAGCCCGCCGAAAACGCCATGCCAGTAAGAACAATTGCATTGCGATTTGTATAAAGCGGCTTTCGATTTCTCCAAATCACCCGCGGAAGCTTCTTCCGAAACCTCATGCCTTGAAACCAGCTCGCTCACCTCAAGCATTCTTTCTTTCATGTAACCGCTTTCAGAATATCTTTCAAAAAAATTATTAAAATGCCCGCCGGACCATTCCATCATCTCGTTGTAACTGGCATGAGGAATATGCCCCGAATAGGAGGCTCCAAACTCACGGCGATAGCGCGAAAATGTGGACAATCGCACCATCTCCTCTTTTTCAAGCTCCGTAAAAAAACGGTCCAGCCATTTTTGGCCATAAGCCACATCGCGGGTACCCGGCCATAAACCAAATTTTTCGAGATCATCCGCAAAAACCAAGGCTTCTCCGGGCGCTGTCCTGAATGAGCGGATGTATCCCAGCGCGTCCGAAACCTCCCCGAAAGGAATGAGATACCGCAACGCTTTGATCGAAGCGAATACGTCCAATTGATGAGAATTTTGACCGATGGAATAATAACCCGCCATGGGTCCGGACACCCCCGCCCTTTCAAAGTGTTCATCATCTAAAACGGTGTACTGCAATCCCGCGGAAGAAAGCGGCTCCACTAAATCAGGCTCCCACACTCTCTCGGTCAGCCACGCCCCTTCAGGTTTTTTTCCAAATAATTCCTGATGCTTTTTCTGCATCTTGGTTAATTGCCCGACAAGGTCGCGTTTGGGAATCAAACCGTAAATCGGCTCGTAATAAGCGCCGCCCAAAAGCTCTATTTCCCTTTTACGGGAAAAATCAGCCAGCATTTTCAAAAATTCGGGTCTTTCGCTTTCAAACCAATCCATCAAACTCCCCGACATATGAAACACAATCGGAAAATCCGGATGATTCTGAAGAACCTCAAAAAAAGGTTTATAGCAATTTTCAAACGCCTCTTCGAAAACATATCCGAAGTTACCCACCGGCTGATGGGCATGAACGCAAAAAATAAAACTCTTCGGATTATTTGGCATCCAGCGCCTTTTTCTTTTTCCGCGCTTCGTGAGTTTTTCTCTTGGAGCGATTCACGATCTCAAGAACAATTTTGGAAACACGGCGTGAATTATGACGCACCGTGTCCTGATAGGTGACGATATTATCTTCCACGACCTCATAGCCCAAATTCCGGATTTTACCGAGATCGGATACCACCGGACACGCTTCTTCTTTGGCGTATTTAGCCACCATATTGGCCGGAATTTGACCCGTGTTCACAATCACATGGCTCAATATCTCAGGACGGGTATGCTCCACCAGCGTGTTCACATGATCAAAAGCCGTGAAATGGTCTGTTTCATGCGGCTGAGTCATCACATTGCACACATACACTTTCGGCGCCTGAGTCGCCGCTAAAGCCGCGGAAATATCCTCAATCAAAAGATTGGGAAGAATGCTGGTATAAAGACTGCCCGGCCCCATCACAACCGCGTCCGCATCGCGAATGGCATTTAAAGCGTCTTCCGTGGCTCCGCAGCCTTGCGGCTTCAAATAAAGCCTCTCGATAGGACTTCGGGTTTTTGAAATATTACTCTCCCCTTCAATGATAGACCCGTCTTTGTGTTGAGCGACCAAAGTAACAATTTTCACCGTAGAAGGGACAACGCGCCCGCGGATAGCCAAAATTTTACTCGCTTCCCGGATCGCTTTTTCGAAATCTCCCGTTACTTTTAGCATGGCTAAAATAAAAAGGTTTCCAAAACTATGTCCTTCAAGTTCACCCGCTTCTTTGAACCGGAATTGGAATAAATCGCTCATCAGAGGCTCGGAATCGGCCAAAGCCACCAGACAATTGCGAATATCGCCCGGAGGCGGAATATTGAACTGGCTTCTCAACCTTCCGGAAGAACCACCATCATCCGCCACTGTCACAATAGCCGTAATATTCGAGGTAAATTCTTTTAAACCATGGATCAATACTGAAAGACCCGAGCCGCCGCCGACCACTACGATTTTGGGGCCGCGTTCGAGATATCTTTTTTGGTACATGATATTGACGAGCTCATTTTCACGCTGCGGCAAAAGCACCGTGACCACGGATTTAATGATTTTACGAACGCTGACCGCGACAATTCCCACACCCAAAAGCACAATGAGACTTCCGCTGGTGGTTTGCGATTCTGTAATCGTCAGAACAAACCCCACGGAGCAAAGGATCACACCAAAGCAGCAAAGAAGAATCCAGCGTTTGACCCGCATTCCGGGATAAAGCCATTTAAATAAACCCATACTCGGTTAAATCCTTAAATAAACGCTTCGGTAAATCTTTTTAATATTGCAGGCACACCCGTACAGTTGCAAATTCGTATTTCATTTGAACGGTAAAACGATGGAAATCTTAGGGTTTTTTGGCGTCTTCTTCCCGAATTAGGTTAAGAATTGCCTTTTCGTCGCCCAGCTGTTTAAGCGATTCACGAAAAAATTTGTCTTTCAAAAGACGCGAAATTCGCGCCAAACCTTTTAAATGCGGCCCCGCGGAATCTTCGGGCGCGACCAAAAGGAAAAAAATATGGACGGG
>JAHFFM010000249.1 GCA_023247935.1 Candidatus Omnitrophota bacterium
CTGGCCCACTCTTCGACGACCTTGGATTCCACTTCAAGATACTGGGCAACATCCTTTAAGGTCAAATGGACATCCGGAGCATCCCCGCCCTGCAGGCTATTGAGCATGGTGATACGGCCTTCAATCATGGCGCCTTCGGACACGCTCAACTTTGGAGATGAAATATTTCCCTGAACAACTCCGGGAGGAATAACCGAAACACTCTGATAAGCCTGGATATCACCGGTGACTTTGCCGGCAATCACGATCCGGTCTCCGCTAATGGTGGCCTTCACTTTGGCATTTTCACCAATGGTTAAATTACCGCGTGTGTCCAGTTTGCCTTCGAAACTTCCATTAATACGAAGGTTCACAGGATCTTTAAATGTGATGGTTCCCTGCATACTCGCGTCGACATCGAGTATTTTTTCTTCGACCTCTTGCTGCTTTTTAGCCATTGGGGGACCTCCTTTGATGGTTGAACGAACAAATTATCCCACATTAAACGAAAGTGTAAAGAAGGAAATCCATTTGAAATGCAGATCGTAGTGTATATAGAAGTGTGTCCTTTTGTAAGGGATTGTTGGGAGTAAGGTGAAGAAATGGTTGATTTGGGAAATAAAAATGGGTACGAGTTCCAAGGCCGTGACAGCGGCAGAGAGGAACACCGTACCCATGAAACAACTCAATTTCGAGGGAAATCTTACAACGCGCTGGCAAGAGAGTAAACATGAATTTAGAACTCGTTTTTGGGATGAAATCCAACATCAGATTCGAGGACAGGTTAAAGAAATGATCGAAGATTTGGTCCAAACAGAATTTAATAGCCTCATCGGAGCACACCCTTACGAGCGAAATCATTCTCGCAAGAGCAAACGCAATGGCTCCTACACTCGAAATCTGGAAACGCCCTTGGGGCGAATCGAAGCGATTCAAATCCCCAGAGCCCGTGAACTTGATATTCGTTTCTCACTCTTCGACCGTTGGCAGCAAGTCGAAGACTCTGTCCTGGAATCCATGCTCCAGGCTTATCTGCTCGGCCGTTCAAGCTCCTGTGCTCAAAAAATCATTCAGGCTTTTAACCACAGCCGTTTCTCTCGCGGCTTTCTTCAACGCTTAACTCATCGCTTTGAAGACAATCTCCAGGTTTGGCTCAATCGCCCCATCACAACAGACTGGCCTTATCTTTTCATCGATGGCATGGTCGTCGATGTCAAAGAAACCTGGCTCCAGCAATGGTGTGTGCTCTGGGCATTAGGCATGGATGAAAAACGCAACATCGAGGTCTTGGGCTTTGTGGTATTAAAAACAGAATCCCAAGAAGGCGCCGAAAGATTACTACGCGATCTTAAAGGCCGCGGCCTCAAACCGCCTCAACTCATCATCTCGGATGATTCCAAAGCAATCGAAAATGCCGCGGCTATGGTCTTGCCTCACACGCCTCAACAAGGCTGCATCTTTCACAAGGTCAAAGCCGCGGGCAAGCATTTGAAGAATACTAAAAATCGTAAATCTTTTCTTCGACAAGCCCGGGATATTTATTCAAAAGCCAAAACCAAACGTGCAGCCATTCAAAGACTTCGGAATTTTAAAAAACGCTGGAAGAAAAAAGAATCCGAAGCCGTCACGTCCTTACAAGCCGGCTTTGACCGCACTCTTGTTTATTTCCATTTCCCTCAAGATCATTGGTCTTGGATCCGTACCAATAACCCTTCGGAACGTTTTATTGAAGAAGTGCGTCGCTGGACCCAACGCTTTGGCTATTTCCAAGGAAGGGGCAATTTATACACGGCCTTGTTTACGTTTCTTTGTTACCAAAACCCGCAACTTGTACCTAATCTAAATCAAACCATTTCTCAAAAGGACACAATTTTAGTTGCATGATCGAATAAAAAAAAGAAAATGGTGGGGACATGCAGGGTAAAAAGGAGGAGAAAATGAAAGCCTATTCCGAGGCAAATGGCAGCATAACGGGCATAAGGAATCCATAAACCGAAGGCGATTAAAAACTCGGTTGTGATAACTCCCCACCCAATCCAATGACAAAGCTGGGGAGAAGCTGCCAAAAAATCCCGGAATGGAAAATGTTTAATCACTCCCTCCGGCGGATTATTGATGAGATAATAATACGCATTCTCATGATGCCAATTCCCGGGATAAAGCTTGACTAGCGCCGTATAAAAAAAAGTCGAGGAGAGCTGCATCTGTAAAAGCCGTTGAATGAAAAAAGGCCTGAGCGGTATTTCCTTATTCCTGCGTTTTCTAAACCACGCATCCACTGAAAAATAATCTCCGTGATAGCCTGTCACGCACATCAAAAAAAGAGTAACGAGCAAAATATCCCAGGAAAGTGTTCCAATATGAAGAGAGTTCAAGGCATAGAAGTAATAACAACAGAGTGTCATCAGAATGCAGCTTGCCTGCGAGCAAAATCCGATCAGGAAAAGCACCCATAAGAAATAAAAACCCGCGGTCATTAAAATCACAAAACTATCTGAACTTTTTTCCACCCAAGTTAAAAACCATAACGGAAAGACGATCGCATTTTTTTCTTTGAATGCCGTGTGAAGATAATTATCCATAAGAGGAAGCAGGGTTGGAATCACATGCGTTCCGACAGTCACCGCAACTGCAATACGAAAGGCGCCGAGGCTGATACTCGGACGTTCATCAAGAAATAATTTTTTCCAGAGCCGGGCTAACATTCGTAAAGCATCCTCATTCTTTTTTTAGGCGGATTTTCCTTTGTCAATGTTGGGTAACCGGCAAGCGCAAT
>JAHFFM010000072.1 GCA_023247935.1 Candidatus Omnitrophota bacterium
CATAAGAAGCGGTGATAGGTATTTTAGGGGTTAGTTTCCGGTGAATCGCGCCTTTCAAAACAAATCCTCTGGAAGGCGTGATGTCTTTGTTTCGATAAGTCGTTGTCGAGAAACCCGTGTCCAAATCAAAAGTCATTTTGGAAGTCAAGCGGCCGTTTCCTCCCACCGTAAACTCCGTCGACTGAGATGAAAAATTATCGGAAGTATTGGTTCTCTTAAAATAATCCACCGTGGAAAAACCGTAGGTCGCGTGAAGCGTCGTTTTGGGCGTCCATGCGTAATAAAGAGTCGGTGCCATGGAAATAGTTTTAGTGCTACTGGAGCTAATCGTGGCATTGTCACTATTTTTTTTAATCGGAAGAAAAAAGTAAGAATAGCCCAGTGAAAAACCAACGCTGGTCTTCGGGGAAACTTTATATTTGATGTTCGTTCCCAGACTGTCCTGTATCGTCGTCACCAATCCGTCTTCGTTCACATTCAGTTCCGATCGATCCCCCGTCGCGACTTTCGTGCCTGGCGTAAAAGAATTGCTAATCGAAAAATCGAGTCTATTTTTTTTATAAGTCCAACCCTGGGAAGTCCTGTGACTGAGCGTATTTTGTTTATGATTCTCCGTATAGTTCGCGTAAAGAGCGCTATAGGCAAAAGCCAGGTTCGTGTTTTCTGTTTTTCTGGATAGACTCAAAGGCACGGAATAAGCATAAATCAAGTCATCCTTAGGATCCGTTCGGGTTTGAAATAAATTGTCATCGTAAGTAACCGCGGCACCGATACTCTTCGAAAATAGCCACTGATTTTCCGGGCGTTTATCCGGCAAAATTCCGTAGGTTTCTTTCCGGTGAAATCCTTCCGCATAATGCCTCTCGGAATTCCCAAGATTGAAGGTTTGATCGATGCCTGTCGCTCTATCCACAAAATCCGAAGCCTCGGAGATCCCTTGAAAAAAAACTTGAAAAATAATTAAAACAAGTAAAAAAAGCATTAACGGCATAAAATCGCCTGTTTTCCTGTTTGGATGCTCCATAAAACATAACCCATTCATTCTAATACGGTAACAATAGTATATTTTTTACTATTCGTCCTTAATTGTCAATTTGTATTTCGGGGCTCAACCTCTCCCATCCTCTGAAAAAGCGCTGTCAGACGCGCTTTGTCTTGAGGGGATAAGGAAGTGCTATTGCGAAGATAAGAAAAGTCGGTTTTTGTTAGGGGTCTAGCCAGCGCGGAAGCCTGTTTCCAATCTTGAGCGGCGCGAAGTTCAAACAATTTTTTACTTTTAGCGTCTGTGGCGTGATCCGCGAGCTTTAACAGGGAGAGGATGGTGTACAGCCTCAAATCTCGGTTTTCGGGGGACTGTTGAATGCCTTTTTCCATCTCCAATATCCCCTCCATCGGTTTGTTTGCCAAGACTTTGACCCGACCCAGACCAAAATAATAATTAGGCCATGTAGGCGCCAGATCAATCGCTTTTTGATAGCAGTTCATGGCCTCCTCAAGCTCCGCGATGAATTCTTCGCCGCCGCTTTGATTGGCACGACCATAATGAATATCTCCTAGGCGCCCCCAAAGCTCCGGCGAGTCCGGAGAGATGCTAACAGCTTTCTTGAGTAGGTCCGCATTTTCAACGGTAAACTTCTCTTTGGTGATCTCCGCGAGCGCTTTTTCCGTCGTCCACTGGTGAAACGCGAATAAAAATAACCCCAACCAAATCATCATCGCCGCCCCTAAGAAACAAGCTCTTAAAATTCCATTCTTACTCGGCGGCGACCCCTCGGGTTTATCGTCGGGCTCGGCAGAATAAAGCCTGGCGGCACGAACCAGCACCGCCAGATGCAAAATCGCCAACATGGCAATCGCTGGGGTTCGTAAGTAATAATCAAAAAATGTTAAGAGCGCGAGGCATAAAATAGCCGTCGAGGAAGCGATGCCTGTCAGCCGCACCCAATGGGAGCGACTCTGGAGACAGTTCTTTAAAGACTTGAGAGTCAGAACACCCACTGCAGAGATAAAGAGGCTGTATCCGATAATTCCAGTTTCGGACAAGAGCTCCAGGTGTTCGCTCCATGCGTGCGCCCAGTGCGAATTTTCAAGATCGGCGCTTTGATAAGCCGGAGAAATCCAGGTGAAAGTCCCTAAACCCCAACCCCCGATCGACCGTTCTCCAAAAAGGCGCCAAACATCCTGGTAAATAAGCATTCTTGATAAAAAATGATTCGGAAGTTGCTGATAGGCTTCACGCAAACGTTCCGTATAAAAAAGATAAATAAAAAATCCGCCGGCAAGCGCTACGATGAGACCCATCGCCAACGCATTTTTCCGCCGCTCCTTCGAAAGAGAAAAAATCCAAAACAAAACAAATCCAAAAACCTCTCCCGCAAAAGCTGCGCGAGCCTCTGCAAAAAATGTGGACGCCATCGCCAGCGGGATTAGTAAAAAATAAAAAATGCTCTCAATAAGCTCATGATCTTCACGGAGTTTCGAACTGGAAGTCTCAAGGGTGTGCGCGATGGTGGGCACCAGAAAAAAAAGGCATAAAAGAAGAAAAAAACCGTAGTGATTCTGATTAAGAAAAGTCGAAAAAAACGGGGTATTTTCGCCGGGGGTCGTCCAAAAACCATAAATTGCCTTCAAGTGATGCGCCTGCTGATAAACACCAAAACCAATCAGGGTAGCGCTCAAAAAAGCGATTAGCCCAGAAACCGAACGCATCCGCTCCCGGGTTGAAAATATTCTTAAAAGACAAATAAAAAAAATAAAATAAAAGACGAGATTCCCTATTTCAACGCGCGTGGCATGGGGTTGAATGGACAAAAAGATCGCTTGAAATCCGACATAGACGATAAATCCGATGAAAATAAGCGTGGGCATTCGGATAAAGGGCCATTCGATGTTGAGAGGTTTATTCAAAACGAGCGCTTCCACAAGCATCCCTCCCCCCAAAAATAAAACGATGATTCTAAAAACTAAAACGGCGTAAAAATGTTGCCCCGCATAAAAAAGAGGCGTCAAAAATAGCAATAAAAGCAGTGTGGCATAGCTCAGATGATCGATTGATTTTGAGAGGAAGGACGAGAGGTTGGGCTGGCTCAAGAGACGATAGGACTAGTACAGATCCGCCGGCAAAAATTCTTCTTCCAAATTGATGCCTTTCTTGTAACGCTCAATCAGTTCCGCGAGAGTGACTTTATCCAGATCCAGATTAGGCACAAAAATAGGCGTGACATAATTGCAAGGGTTGATCCGTGCGTAATTAGCTCCGGGCTTACCCGGCGAAGCATCTCCTCTTCCCTTGCTATTGCCTTGAATCAAAACGGTAGAACCCATAATCTCTTTGCCTTTTTTATCTTTAAGCAAAGTCGTCGCTTGAACAGATCCTCTCTGAACAGCGATCGTGGTGGTTGGTTTTTGATTTTTGTCATTTTTAACTCTGCCAGTTTCATCGACTCTCTGAAACAAGTCCTCGAGAAGTCCGTTGACAGGACCTTTGATGATTTTCTTTGGCGCCTGAGGATTGGCGTCGTTGGCGACGGTAATTTCTGAATTTTCATCCATACAAATCATGGAATCATTGCCTTTGATTGAGGCGCCATTCAAAAGAAGGTCTCCTTTTTCAGAAGTAAAATCATAAAAAGACACATTGGAGGTTCCGGAGGATTGAGAGGAAACAATCGAATAGTCCACATTCGGCGAGGTCTCCTCTGTCGCCCCGTCATCCGCCGTTGTTCCCTCTGAATTTGTCGCTGTCTCTCCCGTATCCGCTGAGGAGGAGGCGTCGCCCAAATTTTCCTGAATCTGACTCTGCCGACCTTCTGCTCTCACCGCTTCCACATGCCGATCGATATCCGCCGAAAATCTTCGCCCATTGTCCAGCTCTCCAGGCAAAGACAATTCCGGCTCTTTGGGAGCCAATCCTTTGTCCAGCACCGATGTCTTATAAAAATTCTTCAAACGGACAGTGAGATCCGTTCTCGGCTGATGATTAGCTCCCAAACCGGAAACTTCTACCTGAGAATTTGAAAAATTATAGACATTGGTAACGCCATTTCGATAAACCGTTTGGTATTCCGATCCACGAACGGCGCCTACCGCGGTGGGCGTTTTGACCTCAAACGAGGAGCCTTTGGGAAGCGCGTGAAGCTTCGCGTAAATATCGCCTTCGATCATCACGAGTTTTGTAGGATTGATTTCATTGATTTTGACGCGTGAGTTCTCGCTGATCCGACTCACATTCTTCCATTCCCTATCATAGGCCAAATCCACAGAACTGCCTTTGTCGACCTCCAGCGTGTCCCCCGCCTGAAGCACCATCTTCTCTTTCAGGGCGCTACGCGTCCCGCTTTTAATCAAATAGCCACTTCCATCAATTTTCATCACTTCGCATTGATTTTCTTTACCGCTAGAAGAGGCTGTGTCGTCAGCCATCACAGGAGAAGCAAAACAAAGAGAGAAAATGCTCGTCAAAAGAATAAAAAAAGCGGTTATTTTAGGGGAATTTTGAGTCGGTTTGGGGCGATGTTTTATAGAACCTATCATACTATTAAGGATACACAATTTAAGAGAAAGTTTCAATTCAAATTGTCTAGTTTTAGATAAGTATGGTAACTAATGCTAAGGGCTAGCGCTGACTTAAAACACCGATCTGGGGGCAATACCGACGGATCTTGCAACGACTGCAAAAGGGCGAGATTGGCACACACAAGTTTTGCCCGTAAGAGACAAGAACATCATTAAAACCGATCCAATATTTTTGAGGTAAAATCTTTCGAAGTGCCATTTCCGTCTCGTCAGGCGTTTTGGTATGAACCAAGCCCCAACGATTGGAAATCCGATGCACATGGGTATCCACGCAAATCCCTGGTTTATTGTAACCTACTGTTACTACAAGATTTGCAGTCTTTCTCCCAACCCCCGGCAAGGCCAAAAGAGTCTCAATATCGTCCGGGACACGCCCTTCAAATTTCGATAAAAGAATCTCACAGATTTTTAAAATATTTTTTGCCTTGGTGTGATAAAACCCGACGGGATAAATGAGCTTTTCGAGAGCCAAAAGATCGATTTTGGACATGGCTTCCGGCATATCCGCGACCTTAAAAAGCCGGTGACTGGCCTGCTCCGTGGTCGCGTCCTTGGTTCGAAGGCTCAGCACGGTCGAAATGAGGATTTTGAAGGGGGCGTTAGAACCCACATTGAATGTGCCGGCCACCGGCGCCTTCCAGTGAGCGCTCTCCGCTCTTAGCACACGCAATACTTGCGATAACTTATTGAACATCTGCGACTTGGGACGCTTCACACGAGCTCCTTTTACAAACACCATAGCCCCATGCTATCATGCTTTTAATGCTAACGTCCATTTTGAGAGCCTCTTCAGCGCTGTTATTTCCACCCGCTTGTGAAATCTGTTCTGTCCCACTGGGTCTTCAGCGTCAAGCGCTCTGCCAATCTTGCGAGTCAAAAATTCGCGTGCTTCAGGCTCCTTTTTGTGTTTCCTGCGGGCGCAATTGCTTGGCTGAAAATAAAACCTGCGGAAACTGCGCGGGAGATTTTTATTTTGACCGCGTGTTCGCCTACGCCTATTACGAAGGCGTGATGCGCGAAATCCTTCATCATTATAAATTTAATGAGAAAAAATATGTCGCCGAATATCTTTCTGAAAAAATGATTTCGTTTTTTAAGGCGCATCTAAAAGTAAACGATTTCGACGCCGTTTTGGCCGTGCCCTTAGATCCCTTCGGCCACAATAAACGCGGTTTTAATCAATCGGCGCTATTAACGCGGAGAATCTCGAAAGCGCTGTCCCTGGAAGATCGTTCCTACGTGCTCCGCCGGAAACGCCCCCTCTCACCTCAGTTTTTGATGAATAAATCGGAGCGCAAAGAAAATGTGCGCGGTCAATTTTGGATCGCGGCGCCGGAAAGCGTCCGGAAGGCGCGCTGTCTGGTCGTGGATGATATTTTGACTACCGGCGAAACCCTATCCGAGTGCGCGCGGGTTTTAAAAGAAGCCGGCGCCATCTCGGTAACCGGATTAACCGCAAGCCGAGGACTTTAGAGAGCCGCTACTATGAAGATACTCGATAATCATATTTTAAAAGAATTTCTGGCGTCTTTCTTTTTCTGCTTATCGACACTTCTTTTTATTTTTTTAATTGTTCGTGGGCTCATGCAGATGGCGGATTTAGTGATCAATAAAGATGTGAGCTTTATTCTCATCCTAAAACTTTTATTCACCTCGCTACCCTTCATGCTCACCTTTATTATTCCGGTCTCGGTTCTTTTGTCCGCTCTTCTGGCTTTCGGGAAATTGTCCCACGACAATGAAATCAACGCGGTTCGAGCGGGCGGTGTGGGACTTTTAAAACCCCTGACCCCTATTTTTGTTTGGATCTTCGCACTTTGCCTGGTTACTTTGATTTTATCGGATCAGATTTCCTCCGCGTCTCACTACGCTTACCGGCGCACCCTGACTCAAATCGGGATTGAAAGCCCCTCGGCGGCGCTCGAGGAAGGTACTTTCATTAAAAAATTTAAAAATTTTATTATTTTTATTTATGAAATTGATGGAAATAAACTCAAAGGCATTCGTATTTATCAGCCTCAAGAAGGCAAGCCTGTGCGCACCATCGTCGCGCAAAAAGGAGAACTCATTTCCATTCCCGAGCGCAATATCGTCAAATTAAAACTCATTCACGGCACCAGCGATGAGCCGGATCCCAAAGATCCCTCCAAACTTTACAAACTGAGCTTCAAAACCTATGACTTGCCGCTTTCTCTGCCGAATATTCAAGGCTCCACCGAAGAGGAGCTGGGTAAAAAACCCAAGGACATGTCCATCCGAGAACTCCGTGCTGAGATTCAACGCCTGGGAAAAGCCGGCATTCTGGCGACTTATCCGTTATCGGCTGAGATTCACAACAAACTAGCCATGTCCTTTTCAAGTCTCGCGTTTCTACTCATCGGCGTGCCCCTAGGGATCACGACGCGGCGCAGTGACAAGGCGTTTAACTTTGGGATTGGCCTGGCGCTCATCACCGTTTATTGGGTGCTACTTATCGGCGGAAAGGCCATCGCGCAAAAAGGCTTGGCGCCGCCGTTTTTATGCCTGGAATTTTCAAACTTGGTGTTGGGATCGGTGGGTTTTTGGCTCTTTAGAAAAATGGTAAAAAACTAATGCGCATTCTTGACCGCTACCTGCTCAAACACTTTGTCCTATCGCTTCTTTATTGTCTTTTGTTGTTTTCCATTATTTTTATCGTGATCGACGTGTTCAACAACTTGGATGATTTCTTAAAAAACAGCGTTTCCGCCGACATTATTTTGTCTTACTACGCGTATTCGCTTCCGGCGATTTTTGTGCAATTAATTCCGATCGCAACCACCGTTTCCCTGTTATTCACGCTAGCCAATCTGAATAAACATCACGAGATTATCGCCATGAAAGCCAGCGGCGTCAGCATCACGCAAATGCTCCTGCCCTGCCTTTTCGCCGGAGCGATTCTGAGCTTCACGGTGCTTCTATTTAATGAAATGATTGTGCCGGAATCGGTGGTGATCAGTTCCTCCATCAAAGAAGGATTGATTGAAAAAGGAAAAACAAAACTTTCCGAGCGCTCGATCAAAAATGTGACTCTTTACGGAAAAAATAAGCGCATGATTTTCGCGCGGGAATACGAAATCACCCAGCAATCCCTGCACGACGTGGTGCTTCTGGAAAATAATCCCAATCTGACTCTCAAATCCAAGCTAACCGCCAAGAAAGCCGTTTACCGGGATCACCGCTGGATTTTTTACAATGTGATGCGCTATCAACTCAATCATCGCGGGGATATTCTCGGGGAGCCTGAATTTTTGCCGGAACTTGAGATGGATATCGAGGAAAAGCCGGAAGATTTTATCAGCGACGCCACGCAAACGGAATTTATGAATACCAAAAAACTGCGTGAGCATATCGCGCGGATGAAAGGCTCCGGCGAGAAACCGCTGCAGCGCCTGATGGTTGAATTGTATTACAAGATGGCGCTGCCTTTTGTTTCTTTTGTTTTGATTTTGGTGGGAGCGCCGCTGGCCGTGCGAAACGCACGCGGGGGCATCATGATAGGCATTGGCACGAGCTTTGCCGTCGTATTTTTCTTTTACGGGTTTCTTTCGATCTCGCTGGCGATGGGTAAAGGCGAAGTGTTGCCGCCTTTTGTATCGGCGTGGCTACCGAATCTTTCGTTTGGACTTGCCGGAATTTATTTACTTCGAAAATCAAACTAAGCTTAAGTGCCCATCTCCCAAGCGGCCAAGTATTTCTTCTGCTCAGGCGTTAAGACGTCAATCGTAAATCCGCCGCTCTTTAATTTAAGCCTCGCGATTTCTTGATCAATGTCTAGAGGCACGCGATAAACTTTGTTTTTAAGTGTTTTGTGGTTTTGGCTCACCCATTCAGCGGATAAGGCTTGATTGGCGAAGCTCATGTCCATCACCATCGCGGGGTGACCTTCGGCGGCGCCCAGATTCACCAAGCGGCCTTCGGCCAACAAATAAATGCGGCGACCATTCGCGAGCGTGTATTCCTGCACGGATTCTCTTAATGGCTGAACTTTTTTGGCTATTTTCCGGAGCCGAGCCGTATCGATTTCCACATCAAAGTGTCCGGAATTACAAACAATCGCGCGATCTTTCATTTTAATAAAATGCTCTTCGCGGACAACACTGGTATTGCCGGTCACGGTGATATAAATATCCCCGTATTTGACCGCTTCACCCATCGTCATCACCTGAAAACCATCCATCACCGCTTCCAATGCCTTCAAAGGATTGACTTCCGTGACGATCACATTTGCGCCCAG
>JAHFFM010000073.1 GCA_023247935.1 Candidatus Omnitrophota bacterium
GTGGACCGCATCATTGTTCAGCTTCCGGGTGTCACGGATCGCGAAAGAGCTCTCGCTTTGCTGGGTAAAACGGCCTTGCTTGAATTTAAATTGGTATCCGATGATAAAGACCTTTTAAAGCAGGCAATAGACGGAAAAGCACCTCAAGGCTACCGGCTTTATTCTTCAGAGGATGAGCATGGCCAGCTTTTGCTGGAAGATAAAGTTCTGATGACCGGAAAAGTGATTACGAATGCGGCTGTCAGCTTTGAATCGCAGTTCAATGAGCCTGTTGTCACGCTTGAGTTTAACAGTGAAGGCGCCAAGGAGTTTTCCGATGTAACCGGCGCCAGCGTGGGACGCAGAATCGCCATTGTTTTGGATGACAAGGTCCAATCAGCTCCCGTTGTGAACGAGAGAATACCTTCAGGCAAAGCGCAGATTACGGGACATTTTGACATGAATTCAGCCAATGATTTGGCTATCGCGCTTCGCGCGGGCGCTCTCCCGGCTCCAATTATCGTTGAAGAGGAGAGAAATGTTGGCCCCAGCCTAGGCAAAGATTCTGTTGACCAAGGCATTCGAGCCTCGATGGTGGGTTTTTCTTCCGTTTTTATGTTTATGTTGGTGTATTACCTTTTTGGCGGTCTTGTCGCGAACATCGCTTTGGTTTTGAACGTTATTCTGGTGATGGCGGGTTTAAGTTATTTCCACGCAACTTTGACCTTGCCGGGTATTGCCGGTACCGTGCTGACGGTTGGTATGGCTGTTGACGCGAACGTGCTTATATTTGAGCGTATTCGTGAAGAAAGAGCGCTCAACAAGCCCATGGCTTCAGCTTTGATTGCCGGATATAAGAAAGCTTTTTCGACTATTCTTGACGCGCATTCGACCACGTTGATCACTGCGGCTATTCTTTATTATATCGGCAGCGGCCCGATCAAAGGTTTTGCGTTGACGCTCACGATCGGCATTATCGCCAGCTTATTTACCAGCATTTTTGTGACCCGTGCTATTTTTGATTTGATTCTTGTGAAGGGCGGGTTGGGTGATTTGAAGATGCTTCATATTTTGAAATCATTGCCGCATATTGATTATCTTAAGATTCGTAAATTTTGCTACGCGATTTCCCTTGTTCTGGCTTTGGTAGGTCTTTACGCCTGCTTTAAACGGGGTGATAAATTGTTCGGCGTTGAGTTTACCGGCGGAACAATGCAGGAGTACCGTTTTCAAAAGCCTGTTTCTGCCGATGCTTTGCGTAAGGCCTTGTCGGAGGCGGGTTATGGGACGGCTACGATCCAGATAGCCGGAGACGATAATCAGGTGATTATCCGGTCGGGCCAGGGCTCTGAAAAGCCTATTCAGGAAAAGATTAAAAACGATTTTCCGGATAATCCCTATGAAGTTTTACGTTTGGAAAGTGTTGGACCGGTTGTTGGAAATGAGATGAAGTCTAAGGCTTTTTGGGCCGTTGCTTTGTCCTTAGCCGGAATCTGGATGTATGTGGTGTTCCGGTTCGATTTCCGTTTCGCGTTCGGAGCTATTCTATCTCTATTTCATGACGCATTGACAACGATTGGTTTGGTGGCGCTTTCAGGCCGGGAATTTTCAGTTCCGGTACTCGCCGCGATCCTGACTATCTTGGGTTACTCCATCAATGACACGATTGTTATTTTTGACCGTATCCGCGAAAGAAGGCGGTTGGGTATTCGTGAAACGTTTGCGGAGTCGGTAAATATGAGCGTGAACCAAACGTTGTCGCGCACCATTTTAACGACTTTGACCGTGTTCATGGTTATCGTGGCTTTGTATTTCTTCGGCGGTGAAGTTATCAATGACTTTGCTTTCACCATGCTGGTCGGAGTTATCAGCGGAACGTATTCGACAGTGTACATCGCCGCGCCCGTTCTTGTGGATTGGCCGGGATCCAAGAAAAAATAATTCATGCGCGCGTGGGCCGTTCATCCTCCGGTTGAGGAGGCGGCTGAATTTGCAAAACGTTTAGCCATTCATCCGATTGTCGCGTCTATTCTTCTTAGACGCGGTCTTCGCTCCGAAGTTGAAATCAAGCGCTATCTTGAGCCTTCCTTTGAGGACTTGGAAAGTCCGTTCGCGTTTACCGACATGGCAAAGGCCGTGCAGCGCATCCGCCAGGCAATTTCCGCATCCGAAAAAATTTTAATCTACGGGGATTATGATGTGGACGGGATTACCGCCAGCGCTATTTTATATCCGATTTTGAAATCCTTGGGCGCTGACGTGGAAATTCATTTACCGCATCGTGTTCTTGAGGGTTATGGTTTAAATATCAACTCTTTGTCTGAGTGGATGAAGCGTAAGGTTAAGCTTGTGATCACGGTGGATAACGGGATCACAGGTTTGGAACAAATCCGATACCTGAAGCGGGAAGGGGCGGATGTGATTATTGTGGATCATCATGTGCCGAAGGAAGAAGTGCCTCCGGCGGACGCCATTATCAGCGGCGCCATACCCGGAAAAGGAAATCCGGATTCACCCCTGGCCGCTTGCGGTCTTGCGTTTAAGCTTGGCTGGGCTTTGTTTGAGGACTATAAGCGCGTCGAAGATTATCTGGATTTAGTTACTCTTGGCACGGTGGCTGATTTGGCGCCCTTGGAAGGGGATAACCGTGTTTTGCTCAAGTGGGGACTCCCTAAGCTTTCCTCTTCAAAACGCCCTGGCTTGCGCGCGCTCATGGAAGTTTCGGATATTCATCCTCATTATTTGACCTATCGTGACATTGCTTTTGGATTGGGTCCCCGAATCAATGCGGCGGGCCGGATGAGCTCGCCAAGCCACGCCTTCCGTCTTTTAACAACCGATAATTTTTTGGAAGCCCGAAATCTAGCGCAGGTGTTGGATGCAGGAAACCGCCAACGTCAAAAAGTGGAAGCCGACGCCTATCGTGAGGCCGCGAATTTTGTCGAAAATAAATTATCCAAAGACGACAGGTATGTGATTGTGGTGGAAAATGAAAATTGGCACGAGGGCGTTCTTGGGATCGTGGCGTCGCGGCTTGTTGAGCGCTTCCAAAGGCCTTCCATTGTCATTTCTTTTCCGCATGAAATTCAGGATGCCGCTGCCGAGGCAAAAAAAATCGGGAAAGGCTCCGGACGGTCCATAGCCGGTTTTTCTCTTTTTAGCCATATCTTGCAATACGAAAATTTGTTAGAAAAATTTGGCGGTCATGCGCAGGCCTGCGGTTTAAGCATTCGACAGGAAAAGGTGGCGGATTTCAGGAAAAAGCTAAACGAATCAGCAAAGCTTTTTTTTGAAGGGCGGCAGGAAGCGGCTTCTTTATGGATAGAGGCGGAAGTGGAGCCTTCTCAGCTGGATTTAAAACTCCTCAAAGACCTTGAAAAGATAGCGCCTTTTGGGCCAGGAAATCCAAAGCCTTTATTTGTTTCCCGCGGCATGAAAGTAAAAGGCCAAATTAAAAAAAGAGGCAAGGATACGCTCCAATGCTGGATGTCCGATTCCCGCGAAAAATCAACTTGCGAGGTGGTTGGTTTTCGTTCTTTTGAGCGCTGGCAGGCGTGTATTCAAACTAAGCAGGAATTTGATATTGTTTACCAGCCGACAATTAAAAATTTTAATGGCATTGAATCTATTCAGCTGGAATTGGAGAGTTGGCAATAAAATAAGGACGCGGCAGTTAACCGCGCCCTTATTGTAAAAGACGTGTAATTAAGCGGTGGTCGTGGCAGGTTTCCAGGTTCTTTTTGGAGCCTTTTTAACCTTGCCGGAAGACAAATAGCTGGCCGCAACGCGAACGCGTTTAACGGTGCCGTTTTCGTCAATGATTTTTACCGTTTGAAGATTGGGTAGAAAACGACGACGGGTAATACCCGTTGTTTTTAAGCCGATACCGCCGGATTTTTTGGAAATACCACGGGTGGTAATTCTCTTACCCATGCGCGGTTTTTTGCCTGTAAAATAACAAACTCTAGACATTGATTCTCCTAAGAAAGACTATTATCGTATCATGCAGACCTTGAAAACGCAAGAATTGGACATTCCGGTCCGGTATCTCAAAGGCGTGGGTCCCGAAAAGGAGAAAATCCTCAAAAAACTGGATATTTTGAGCCTGGAGGACCTCTTTTTTTGGTTCCCCAGACGCCATGAAAACAGGCAGCCTCTTAAATCCATAAGCCAGATAGAGGGCCTTGATAAGGAGTGTGTTAGTGCCAAAATTGAAAGCCGCAGCATGCTGCGGTTGGGGCATGGGCGACTCTCCGTATTTAAAGCCTTGTTGAGAGATGGCAGGAACACCCTTTTTGTCGTTTATTATCATCAAACTTATTTAGCTCAGGTTTTTAAACCCGGCGCTTATGCGGTGCTGTATGGGAAGGCGGAAAAGAAAGGCCGCCATTTCGAAATGATTCACCCGGAGTATGAAATATTTTCCGGCGCTGCTTTAGAAAAAACAGCGCATCACGGCCGGCTTGTACCTGTTTACCCGCTTACCGAGGATTTGACTCAAAAAAGCCTCCGGCAAATTATTTTTGACGCCTTGGAAAACCACCGCGAAAACATCAGGGAGTTTTTGCCTGAAAAAGCCAGGCGAGTCCTTTCTCTCTGTGACGTTTCTTTTGCTTTAACCCAAATTCATTTTCCGGATAACGAAGCTTCTTATCAGAGGGCTTATAACCGGCTGGTTTTTGATGAGTTCTTTTTTTTGCAGTTGGATATTGGTCTTAAAAGACTTCAAATCCGGGAAAATAATCCCGAAATGGTTCATGGGGCGCCTCTTTCGGAAGTCATGAAATTTACCGAGTCTCTCCCGTTTGAATTAACGGAAGGGCAGAGAAATGCGGTTCGAGATATTTTGTCTGACATGCAAACCAGCCAGCCCATGAACCGCTTGGTGCAGGGCGATGTGGGAAGCGGAAAGACGGCGGTTGCCGCCGCGGCTTTGTATTACACGGTTTTAAGCGGATTTCAGGGCGCTTTGATGGCGCCCACGGAAGTCCTGGCTCAGCAGCTTTACCTGAATCTTATCCGTTTCCTTGAACCTAACGGGGTTCGTATCGGTTATTTGGCTCAAGAGGCTTCCGCGCAGGACAAGAGCCGTATTTATCAAGAGCTTGCCTTGGGTGGTCTTTCTGTTGTAGTGGGCACGCATGCGCTTCTGGAAGAAAAAGTAAAATTTAAAAATTTAGGGCTGGCGGTGGTGGATGAGCAGCATAAATTCGGAGTTTTGCAGAGAGAAACATTGCGTAAAAAAAGCGGGAAAAACAGTCATTTTCTTTTGATGACGGCAACGCCTATTCCGCAAACTTTGGCTATGACCTTGTATGGCGACATGGATGTTTCAGTTGTGGCAGGCAGGCCAAAAGGACGCGGCATTGTGCAAACACTATGGTTTCAAAATCAAGAAAGACGCTCCGTTTATTCCTGGTGTAAAAAAATTCTGGAGGAAGGCGGGCAGGCTTTTGTGGTGTGTCCTTTGGTGGATGCCAAGACCATGCGAGGCGTTAAAAGCGCTTCTCAGGTTTACGAGGAAGCGCAGGAGTTTTTGTCCGGTTTTAAAATAGCTCTTTTGCATGGAAAGATGAAGTCTCAGGAAAAATCCCGCGTGATGCGTCAATTTAAAGAGGGCTCGATTTTAGCCTTGATTTCAACCGTTGTGGTGGAGGTGGGTGTTGACGTGCCCAATGCGCGGTTTATGATCATTGAAAACGCGGAGAAATTCGGGCTTGCCCAGCTTCACCAGCTTCGCGGCAGGGTTGGCAGGGGAGCTGGAGATTCGCATTGCGTTCTTCTGTCGGATGCCGCGTCACAGGAAAGCGTCCAGCGCCTCGAATCTTTTGTGGAAACGGAAAGCGGGTTTGAAATTGCCGAAAAAGATTTGGTTTTACGCGGCGCCGGAGATGGACAAAAACAGCATGGTTTTTTAAAATTTAAAATCGGGGATTTGGCAAAGGATAGTGAGATTATGAAAAAAGCAAAAAAAGCGGCGGACGCCTTGATAGAAAAGGACCCGCAGCTTGCTGCGCCGGAACACGGGTTGATTAAAGAAAAGCGGCAAAAAAGAAACCAGGACCGGAATAGCCCATGAAAATCCTGACAGGTTCTTTAAAGGGCCGCAATATTCCTTTTTATCCGGGCAAAGGTCCGCACGACGAGCTTTTGCGTCCCACCTCCGACAAAGTCCGTAAAGCGATTTTTGATACGCTGAGAGAATTTGTGAGCGGCGAAAACGTGTTAGATTTGTATAGCGGCACGGGGGCTATGGGGCTTGAGGCGCTTTCGCAGGAAGCGGCTTTTGTGGTTTTTGTAGAAAAGGAAAGAGAGCGAGCCGAAAGAATCCGGAAAACAACGGAAGAATGGGGTTTGTCCGGCCGCGCTGAAATTTTTTGTCAGGACGCATTTATAAGCATTAAAAAATTGAAGAGCAGTCAAAGGAATTTTGGTTTGATATTTGCGGACCCGCCATACGGAGATGTGTCAGGCGTCAGAATTCTTACGGAGCTTCTAGGTGCCGAGCTTATTCTTGAAAATGGATTTGTGGTTGTGGAGACGGGGAAGCGCGAAGATTTGCCGGAAAAAATACGCGATTTGATACGGATTCGTGATAAAAAGTATGGACAAACCCGCATTGCCATTTTTCAAAGGCAGCCTCAAGACAGAAGGGATAATTTCTAGTTTTCAGCCGAGGAATTTGGGTTATTTTTTTCGGGATCTTTTATTAAGTCTTTGACGATATGGGGACGAAAAGGCATTTTTTCCAAAAGCGCCTGATACTGAAACCCCTCAATAACCGCCTCATCTTCTGATTTTATGTTTACAAAACGGACGCCCATTTCATACTTTCCCAAATGGGGCAATTCCACGATCCAAGCCGGAACCACTTGTGCTTCAATGGTTTGGTGAGAAGGCAGTGGAAGATAGATATACAACCGGTTTTCCAGGGGAACGAAATTGTCAAATCTGATTTTGATGCCGCCGCGGGAAATGTTTTTTACAACGGCTGTTTCAATGCGGCCGGGGTTTTCGGAATCCAAATTACGGAATGACGAAAAAAGTTCGCACTCGACTCTTATGGAATTTCTTCGCTCAACCATGATAATTCCTTAATAAGTCTGCAAAGATTTACCTGCACCCACTATAAATTTTACCTGTTTTGAGAACCGGTTTCAAGGGAGGGAATATGTTTTTTGACGAAAATGCTAGGTTGTGTTAAAACAAAGTGATATTGTTTTTCGGGAGGTTTTCAAGTATGGCTGCGGGAAATTGGTGGCTGAGGGTTGATTTTGACGATGATGTCAGGCGACTTTCAAAATCTTACCTAAGGCTCCTTATTTACGGCCTGGTTCTTTCGATCGGGTATGCCGATCATGTGCTGGGTTATCAGTTCGGTTTTTCCATTTTCTATCTTCTTCCCATTATCATGGCCACGCGCAACCTTGGGAAGAAAACAGGTCTCTTTGTGTCCGTTATTGGCGCTTGTCTTTGGGCGGGCATGGATTATATTCATGGCGTTCAATACCCTTCTGATTTAGTCTTGGTCTGGAATACGTTTATCCGCTTCACCCTTTTCATTATCACAGTGATGATTTTTGATGGATGGGAGAAGGAGAAAGAAAACGCCCGCACGGACTCGTTGACACAAATCGCCAATCGTTTAGCCTTTAATGAATTCGGGGAAATGGAAATTCGGCGCTGCCGGCGCTACAACCATCAGTTTTCAATTATTTATTTGGACGTGGATAATTTTAAAGTTATCAATGACCGGTTTGGTCATAAATCCGGTGATAAGCTTTTGGTGCTTCTAGCCGAAGCTTTGAAGGCGAATTTTCGCGAAACGGATCTTGTTTCCCGTTTAGGCGGGGATGAATTTTCGATTATTTTGGTGGAAACCGACGCGACAGGCGCAACCCAAGCTTTGAGGCGTGTGTCGGAAGTGATTGAAAAGATACCCCGGGTGGGCTCCATCGTCACATTGAGCGTTGGTTTGGTCACTTTTCTTCACCCGCCGGATAGTTTTGAAGCTGCCGTCAAGCAAGCTGATGAATTGATGTACCTCGCCAAAAATAAAGGCAAGAACTGTATTCAGCAGGCGGTTGTTGAGTAGGGGCGCGATGAATCGCGTCCGCACATTTATCTATTTTGTCTGCCACTGGCCTTCTTGATTTTCCACTTGCGAACCGGATGGCGCGTCATTTGCCAGCCGCGTGGCGTATACTTTTTGAATTTCTTCCGTGGACGTGCCGTTTTTTTGGGCTAATGATTTGTAGATCGTCATTCTATCCGCATTTTCCGCGTTGATTAGGTCTTGATTTGCGTTATCCGTGGAGCTGCGAACAGACAAAAGTCCGGCCCTGGTTTCTCCCGCGATTCCTTGACCAAGCAAAGATTGAACCTGTGTCTTTCGATCTCTGCGGCGGTACGCCGCGCTTTCCACGCCGGGTTCCAGCGATTCCGCGTAAGCTGTTGTGACTAAAAATTCGGCAAAAGCGTGTTGAGGAGCGCCACCGGAGACGATGTTTTCAATTTCATTGATGTCCTTTACCACGTGCTGATAAACATCCAATCGCATGGAAATATCCATCTTAATGGGTTCTTTTGGAGCTTGAACTTCCACGCGCGCGCAGCCGGAATTAAAAACAAAAGCGTAAAGAAAAAAAGCGGTAATCATGGTTTGATAAACTCCTTTGCAGTATTTGGGTTTAAAAAAGATCATGCAAATTTACCTCCAGATCGCGTTTGCCGGCTTCGCCGTTAAGTTGAA
>JAHFFM010000074.1 GCA_023247935.1 Candidatus Omnitrophota bacterium
CTTTTTTAGCTAAAACGGTGGTGATGGCGGCGGTGAGAGTGGTTTTGCCGTGGTCTACGTGGCCGATGGTTCCGACGTTTACGTGAGGTTTATTGCGTTCGAATTTTTCTTTGGACATTTTTTTTCCTTATTATCTGCTTCTTCTTTGTTCCATCGCTTCTTGAGTATTGCTTACCTTAATAATTTTTTCCGCTACGTTTTTTGGAACCTGCGCGTAATAAGAGGGTTGCATAATAAACGTCGCGCGGCCCTGAGTCAAGCTTCTTACGGCTGTGGAATATCCGAACATTTCGGAAAGAGGCACAAATCCGCGTATTGCTTTCATTTGACCCTTTTGGCTGGGCGCCTCAATTTTACACCGGCGCGAAGAAAGATCGCCGATGACTTGCCCCATAAAATCTTCAGGTGTTACAACTTCGATATCCATAATCGGTTCAAGCAAAATTGCACTGGCCTTGCGCATGCCATCTTTAAACGCAAAAATAGCCGCCATTTTAAAAGCCAATTCAGAAGAATCAACGACGTGAAATGATCCATCAACGAGTTCCACATGTACGTCGGTCACTGGATAACCAGCCAAAGCTCCGGACTGCGCCGCTTCCATAACGCCAGCTTTCACCGCCGGAATATACTCACGCGGGATAGCGCCGCCAACAATTTTATTCTCAAAAGTGACAAGCCCTTTTTCGTTAGCCTCGGGATCGTCAGAGGCAGGACGCATTTTGAATTCCACGTGACCGTATTGACCACGACCGCCGGATTGTTGAATGTGCTTACCGACGATTTCAACATCCTTGGTGATTGTTTCTTTGAAAGCAACCTGCGGTTTTCCCACATTCGCTTCGACTTTAAATTCGCGTTTCATGCGGTCAACGATAATTTCCAAATGCAATTCACCCATTCCGCTGATAATCGTTTCACCGGTTTCCTGGTCATAATGCACACGCAGCGTCGGATCTTCTTCGCGGAGACGTCCTAAAGCCATGCCCAGTTTTTCCTGGTCCGCTTTGGAAGCCGGCTCAATGGCCATATCAATAACAGGGTCCGCAAATTGCATTTTCTCGAGAATAATAGGATTTTTTTCATCGCAAACTGTATCGCCCGTTTCCGTTTTTTTGAAACCGACGCAAGCGCCGATATCGCCCGCACAGATCTCGTCTACGATTTCTTGCTTATTGGCATGAAGTTTGACAAGTTTTCCAACGCGCTCACGCTCATTTTTGGAAGCGTTGTAAACATAGGTGCCGGAAGTAATAATTCCCGAATACACGCGCACGAAAGTTAATTTACCGACAAATGGATCCGTCGCAATTTTAAAAGCCAGCGCTGAAAGCGGCTCGGTGACATTAGGTTTTCTTGAAATCTCTGCATTTGTATTAGGATCTGTGCCCGGTACCGGAGGAACATCCAAAGGTGATGGCAAGTAATCCACAACGGCATCCAACATCAACTGGACACCCTTATTTTTAAAAGCGGTTCCGCAAAGAATACCGACAAAATGATTTCCGGTGATCGTGCGGCGAAGCGCTTTTTTTAACTCATCATTAGAAACTGTTTCGCCGTTGATGAATTTCTCCATCAATTTTTCGTCAACCTCGGCGACCTTTTCAACCAACTCAGCCCGGGCTGTCTGCGCTTTTTCCTTATATTCAGCGGGAATTTCAACCACTTCATAAGTACTGCCAAGATCTTCGCTGTGATAAATTTTCGCATTCATTTCCACAAGGTCAATTTGGCCTTGGAATTTATCTTCCGCGCCGATAGGAAGCTGAATGGGAGCCGCAGAAGGCGTCAGGCGATCCCGGATCTGAGAAACCACGGTTTCAAAATCCGCACCGACACGATCCATTTTATTAATGAAACAAATTCGAGGAACTTTATAACGATCGGCCTGGCGCCAGACTGTTTCAGACTGAGGTTCCACGCCGCCAAGCGCGCAAAACACAATGACGGCACCGTCAAGAACTTTTAAGGAACGCTCCACTTCCACGGTGAAATCCACATGGCCAGGGGTATCAATGAGGTTTAAACGGTAATCTTTCCAAAAACAAGTAGTGGCTGCAGCCGTAATCGTGATGCCTCTTTCCTGTTCCTGCTCCATCCAGTCCATGGTGGCGGTGCCTTCATGCACTTCACCCATGCGATGCACCTTACCCGTGTAATAAAGGACTCGTTCAGATGTCGTGGTTTTACCCGCGTCAATATGAGCTGCGATACCGAAATTTCTTGTTTTTTCTAAAGGATAAACATTTGCCATAAAATTAACCCAAAACGTAAAACGAATAGTGAATAGCGAATAACTCTGGTGTCGCTAAGCGACTTTTATTATAAGTCACGGAGTGACTCAACAGCTCTTCGCTTTTAGCTGATCGCTTGACACTCATTTTTACCACCGATAATGGCTGAAAGCTCTGTTCGCCTCGGCCATTTTGTGAATTTCTTCGCGTTTTTTAACGGAAGTGCCTTGACCGTGAAATGCGTCGACGATTTCATCCGCCAAGCGCTGCTTCATCGGCTTACCTTTTCTTCCACGCGCCGCATTCCGCATCCAACGCATAGCCAACTGAGCGCCGCGATCCCCGCGAACTTCAACCGGGATTTGATAGGTGGCGCCACCGACCCTGCGGGACTTCAATTCAAGGAGGGGCCTAACATTATCAATCGCCTTCATAAAAACTTCAATAGGATCCGCTTTCTGCGTCTTTTGGGCAACGATGTCCAAAGCGCCGTAAACAATCTTTTCAGCGTTCCACTTTTTACCGTCCATCATCACAATATTCATGAAACGGGAAACAAGTTTGTTATTAAATTTAGGATCGGGAATTACTTCTCTGCGATCGGCTCTTCTTCTTCTCATTTCTTAGCTCCTGCAGCGGCTTTGCCGTCACCCTTAGGCGCTTTAGCGCCATATTTGGAACGCGAACGACGGCGATCCGCAACACCCGATGTATCCAATGTGCCGCGAACAATATGATAACGAACACCCGGAAGATCCTTCACACGGCCTCCGCGAATGGTCACGATTGAATGTTCCTGTAAATTATGTCCTACGCCCGGAATATAAGCGGTAACTTCGATTCCGTTAGTCAAACGCACACGCGCCACTTTACGAAGCGCTGAGTTCGGTTTTTTTGGCGTTTGCGTTTTGACTTGCAAACACACACCGCGTCTCTGCGGACAATTTGTCAGCGCCGGAGATTTTGTCTTTGATTTGACTTTTTTCCGCCCGAGGCGGATCAACTGGTTAATCGTAGGCATTACTTTTCTTCCGTTCCTATCAATTCTTCTGCCGCTAATTTCTTAGCGGATTTTGTTTTCTTTGTTTCTTGTTCCACATGACGCGTAATTTCGACGCGTCTCTGCCCTGCGAAGCCTGTTCCGGCAGGAATAAGGTGGCCCATAATAACGTTTTCTTTCAATCCAAGCAAGAAATCTCTTTTGCCTGCCGCAGCCGCATCCGTTAGCACACGAGTTGTCTCTTGAAAACTCGCCGCTGAAATGAAACTGTCCGTTGAAAGTGAGGCACGCGTAATTCCCAAAAGAATCGGTTCTGCTTTAGCCGGATCTTTTTTCTTCTTTTCCACGCGCTCGTTTTCTTCAATAAGTTTCCAACGATCCACTTGCTGGCCCGCTAAGAAATCCGTGTCTCCCCCATCGGCAATACGCACTTTGCGAAGCATTTGACGAACGATAACTTCAATGTGCTTATCGTTGATGGACACACCTTGCAAACGATAAACTTCTTGAATTTCATTCACCAAATATTCCTGCAATTTACGTTCCCCGCTGATGCGGAGAATGTCTTGAGGAACCACAGGTCCGTCAACTAATTGTTGGCCGGAAAATACATAATCGCCTTTGTACACATTGAGATGCTTGCCATGCGGAATGAGATATTCTTTTTTCATTCCGGTTGAACTCTTCACAACAACACGACGATGACCTTTTTTGGATTCTCCGAATTCCACGATACCGTCGATTTCGGAAATGATAGCCGGATCTTTCGGACGGCGCGCTTCAAAAAGTTCGGCCACACGCGGAAGACCACCGGTGATATCTTTTGTTTTTGTAATTTTTCTAGGTGTTTTTGCGATCAAATCACCGGCGGAAACTTTCATACCGTCATCTACCACGATATGCGCTCCCGTAGGAATCGGGTAAATCGCAAGAACGTCTTTCTTGTGATCCAAAATCAGAATTTGAGGATGGTGTTCACCGCGGTGCTCAATGATAACCCGTTCCACGTTGCCCGTGGCCGGATCCAATTGTTTGTGCATCGTGGCTTCTTCGATGATGTCTTCGTATTTCACCAATCCCTCAACTTCGGTGAAGATAGCGGCATTGTAAGGATCCCACTCAATAAACATCTGACCTTTGGTCACTTTTCCGCCGTCCGTCACTTTGAGATTTCCGCCATGAGGAACCGCGTGCCGTTCAAGTTCGCGGCCTGATGTGTCATGAATGGAGATTTGGCCGTTTCGGGTCAAAATAACATAGGTGTTATTTTTGAGTTCAACAATTTTAACATTGTGATATTTCATGGTTCCGTTGTTTTTGGCTTTCAAAGAAGATTCCGTCACGGTGCGGCTTGCTGTTCCACCGATATGAAATGTTCTCATGGTAAGCTGCGTTCCCGGTTCGCCGATAGACTGCGCCGCGATGATTCCCACCGCTTCGCCTAATTCCACCAAGCGCCCCGTCGCCAAATTGCGGCCATAGCAGCGGGCGCAAACGCCACGCCTGGCTTCGCAGGTCAAAACGGAACGAATTTTAATTTTGTCAATGCCAGCTTCTTCAATTTTCTTGGCCGCCTCTTCACTGATTTCTTGATTGGCTTCAACAATCTGAGTATCGCTGACGACGTCGACAATGCTATCGGATGCAACGCGTCCCACAACTCTTTCGCGAAGCGGGATTACGATTTCATCGCCTTCGACAATGGCTTCCACAAAAATTCCCTTCACCGTGCCGCAATCCTCAACGTTGATGATGACGTCTTGAGCCACGTCCACCAAACGACGGGTCAGATAACCGGCGTCCGCCGTCTTAAGCGCGGTATCCGCCAAACCTTTGCGGGCGCCGTGCGTGGAAATAAAATATTCCAACATCGTGAGACCTTCGCGGAAGTTGGCTTTGATCGGGCTTTCAATAATTTCACCCGACGGCTTGGCCATCAAACCACGCATACCAGCCAGCTGACGAATCTGCTGTTTGGAACCACGCGCGCCGGAATCGGCCATCATAAAAAGAGGATTAAAACTATCCAGCTCTGTGAAGACGCTGTCCGCCACTTCATCCGTGGTCTGAGTCCAAATATCCACGATATTGTTGTAGCGTTCACCTTCGGTGATGACACCACGGCGATATTGTTCTTCAACTTTAGAAACTTTCTCCTGAGCTTTTTCCAGATACATGGCTTTTTTAGAAGGAATATGCAAATCCTCGAGCGAAATAGAAATACCGGCGAGAGTGGCGTACTCAAAACCAAGATCCTTGAGATCATCCAAAAGCTGAATCGTGCGGTGATGCCCCATAATCTTGTAGCATTCCGCAATAACTTTATTCAACCTGGATTTGGTAAGTAATTCATTGAAATAAGGAACTTCCGCAGGCAGGAGCTGATTAAAAATAACTCTTCCGGTGGTGGTTTCAACAAGATTGCCTTTGACGCGGACTTTGATTTTTGCGTGAAGGTCCAGCTCTTTGTCGTTATAAGCAATGATGACTTCTTCGGAGTCCGAGAAAATCTTGCCTTCTCCCAGGGCCTTAGGTCTTTCCTTAGATAGATAGTAAGAACCCAACACGATGTCTTGGCTAGGTGTCGCCACTGGACGTCCGTCCGCAGGCGAAAAAATATTATTGATTGAAAGAAGCAGGATACGACATTCAATTTGAGCTTCGAGGGATAGAGGCACGTGAACGGCCATCTGGTCACCGTCAAAGTCGGCGTTAAATGCGGCGCAGACGAGCGGATGGATACGGATCGCTTTTCCTTCGACCAGCACAGGTTCAAAAGCCTGAATACCCAGGCGGTGCAGTGTAGGGGCGCGATTCAACATCACAGGATGGTTCTTGATCACTTGCTCTAAAATGTCCCAAACTTCAAGGCGTTCTTTTTCCACCATGCGCTTGGCACTTTTGATTGTATGAACAAAACCCATCTCACGAAGCTTCTTGATAATAAACGGTTCGAAAAGTTCAAGTGCCATTTTCTTTGGCAAGCCGCATTGATGCAGTTTCAATTCGGGACCGACCACGATAACGGAACGGCCGGAATAATCCACGCGTTTCCCAAGAAGGTTCTGACGGAAACGACCTTGTTTACCCTTCAACATGTCGCTCAAGCTCTTAAGCGGTCTATTGCCGGAACCAAGCACAGGGCGTCCATGACGACCATTGTCAAAAAGGGCGTCCACGGCTTCCTGAAGCATACGCTTTTCGTTACGAACAATAACTTCAGGGGCACGGAGCTCAAGAAGTTTTTTCAAGCGATTGTTGCGGTTAATGACACGACGATATAGATCATTTAAATCACTGGTGGCAAAACGACCGCCGTCCAGAGGAACAAGAGGACGAAGGTCCGGAGGAATCACCGGAACAACTTCGAGAATCATCCACTCCGCCAGATTTCCGGATTTTTGAATGGACTCCACAATACGAAGATTTTTGATGATCTTCTTTTGAGTGGCTTCGCTCTTAACTTGTTTCAATTCAGCATGAAGCTTGGTATTTAATTTTTCGAGATCCACTTCTTTTAAAAGATCACGGATTGCTTCGGCGCCCATCTTGGCGACAAATTTGTGGCCGTAATTCTCAACCATCTGCTGGTATTTTTCATCCGACAAAAGATCGCCCTGCTTGAGAGGCGTGTCGCCCGGCTCAATCACGACATATTCTTCATAATAAATAATTCTCTCAAGCTCGCGAAGATTGAGCTCAAGAAGCGCTCCGATGCGCGAAGGAACGGCTTTGAAAAACCAAATATGCGTGACAGGCGTCGCAAGATCAATATGCCCCATGCGTTCGCGGCGCACTTTGGATAAAGTGACTTCCACGCCGCAACGGTCACAAACAATACCTTTATGCTTGATGCGCTTGTACTTTCCGCAGTTGCATTCCCAATCGCGCGTAGGTCCGAAAATCTTTTCGCAGAACAAACCATCTTTTTCCGGTTTGAATGTGCGGTAATTAATGGTTTCAGGTTTTTTGACCTGTCCCTTGGACCATGAACGGATTACTTCGGGTGAAGCCATCCGGATTGAAATATAGTCAAAACTCGACGAGACAAACTCCTCGGGATTCATGCTGGAATTGTTACTCAATTTCCACCTCTTTTTCCACTTCGGATTTTTTCTCTGTGCGAACGTCCAGTGCCAATGACTGAAGTTCTTTCACTAAAACGTTGAAGGACTCAGGGGTGTTGGCTTGAAGCGCATTCTCCCCTTTCACAATAGATTCATACATCTTGGTGCGGCCTTGCACGTCATCGCTTTTTACGGTCAAAAGCTCTTGCAGCGTGTAAGCGGCTCCATAAGCTTCGAGAGCCCACACTTCCATTTCTCCGAAACGCTGTCCGCCGAATTGAGCTTTACCGCCCAATGGCTGCTGCGTAACCAAGGAATAGGGTCCGATAGACCTGGCGTGAATTTTATCGTCCACCAAATGCGCCAGTTTCATCATATAGATGTAACCAACCGTCACCTGCTGGTCAAACTTCACACCGGTTCTGCCGTCGCGAAGCTGAACTTTTCCAGTTTCAGGAATACCCGCTTTTTTCATGTGCTCTTTTATTTCCTGCTCAGAGGCACCGTCAAATACAGGTGTAAAAATTTGTAACCCAAGTAGTTTTGCCGCCCAACCCAAATGTGTTTCAAGGATTTGCCCCACATTCATACGCGAAGGCACGCCCAGCGGATTCAACACGATGTCAACCGGGGAACCGTCTTCCAAATACGGCATGTCTTCCGTGCGCATAATTTTCGCGACGATTCCTTTGTTGCCGTGACGACCGGCCATTTTATCACCCACAGAAATCTTTCTCTTGTGAGCCACGAGAACCTTGACACGCTTGAGAACTCCAGGAGGAAGCTCATCACCGCGTTTAACCTTATCGATTTCGCGATCCATTTCATAACGCAATTCATCGATTTGGTCATCCATTAACCTAAGAATTCTCTTCATGGAATCTTCGGTTTCTTCCGCTTCTTCCAATTTAATGGATTCCACGTCCGCGCGGATAATTTTGGGTAAATCAGATTTCTTTACGGTTTTGCCGCGGCCGATTAAAATACCACCTGTTTCAATATCCACCAGGTTGGCCGCTAAAGTTTTACCGTCAAGGAGTGAAACCAATTTATTCGCCTTATCTTTCTCGAGCTGCTGCAATTGAGTTTCATAAATTTCTTTAATCTGCTCAATTTCCTTGGCCATCTTGGCTCTGGCTTCTTTAGTTTTGGCTTCCTGCCCTTTTCTTGAAAATACTTTTGTGTCGATGATGATGCCTTCCACTCCGGGGGGCACTGTCAAAGAAGCGTCGCGAACATCTCCGGCTTTTTCGCCGAAAATAGCGCGCAGAAGTTTTTCTTCAGGAGAAAGTTCGGTTTCGGATTTGGGCGTCACTTTTCCGACAAGAATGTCACCGGGGCCCACTTCGGCTCCGATGCGGACAATGCCGTCTTCACCGAGATCTTTTAAGGATTCTTCGCCGACG
>JAHFFM010000075.1 GCA_023247935.1 Candidatus Omnitrophota bacterium
GCCAAAGCTTTTGTTTGGAAACCTCAAGCCAGGCATGGGTGTATTCCATGGGCAGCGAAGAGCCGTTTCCATGGAGGATTAATAATTTTAAGGCGGCGATAGCGGCCGTCAATGCCAGTCCGATGGCCAGAAGCGGTGCAAATTTTCTTAAAAATTTGGGAGCGAATACAATGAGAATAAAAGCCGCCAGCGGGGCAAGTTGTATTGTCCAGAGAAGTTTTAAATCCATTATCCTTTTAATTCCTTTGCGTCTTCAATATTGATCGAATGTTGTTTGCGGTAAAACCAAAGCGCCAAGCTGAGCGCGATGCAAACTTCAGCGGCCGCTAAGGCCACGATAAAAATCACAAAAACCTGGCCAATTGATTTATCCGAAAGACAAAAACGGTTAATAGCCACGAAATTAAGGCTGGCGGAGTTCAAAATAAGCTCCAGCGAAATCAGCATGGCCACCAGATTGCGCCGCATTAAAAGTCCGAATACCCCTAAAGAAAAAAGCGCCGATGAAATAAAGAGATAGCTTTGAAGGGATTGACTCATCATTTTTTCGCCGCCTCTTTTTTGTCAGGCGCAGAAATAATCAATGCCCCGATAATGGCCACCAAAAGCACTAAAGACACGATTTCAAACGGAAGGGAGTAGGTTGTCAGCAGCGCTTTTCCCATACCCTGCATGGAAAAATCACCCGAAGCCGGGTCGGATAAAGGCCATTGAGTCGCGTTTATGAGTTTCCATAAACCGCCAAACAGAAGCGCGGCCGCCAAGATTGCGCGAAACATCTTTTGCGGGTTTCGGGGCGGCAGGGAATGAAACCAAGGCTTGGAAAGCATGATCGCGAAGATAATTGCCACCGAAATGGCGCCGATATAAATAATCACTTGAACAACGGCCAAAAATTCAGCGTTTAAATAAATAAAAAGAGCGGCCATTCCAAAAAGAGCCAGAATCAAGGCAAGCGCGTTCTGAAACACATTTTTCAGCCAAACCGCCAAAAAAGCGCCCAAAAGCGTGACAAAAGCAATGCCTACAAAAATAATATCTTGAACGTTCATGCTTTGGGAGCTCCTGGTGCGGGCGCCGCGGCCGCTGGTTTTGGAGCGTCTTCAATGACAGGAATTTGCGTCAGAGGTGTTTTGGCAATTTCAAAAGGTTCCAGTAAATCCATAAGCAATTCTTTTTGAGTCAAAGAAACCATGTCATAGCGTGGGTCATCATGTTTAAGCGCATCCGTGGGACAAACATCGATGCACAAGCTGCAAAGCGAGCAAAGCGTGTAATTGACTTTAAAATCCGTGAGAACGCGCTTGCCGTCCACCGCGCTTTTTTTGGCCACCAGCGACATGCAGCGGGAAGGGCAGGTTTTGATGCAGGCATTGCAGGCAATGCATTTATGATCGCCGTTTTTTTCGTCTGTGACAAAAGCGATGGGTCCTTTGAAACGCTTCATGGGAATGCGTTGTTTGGGGTAATTGACCGTCACTGGTTTTTTGAAAAAATAGCTCAGTGTGATCCCCATTCCCGTGAGAAGACTTAAAGCGCCTTCGATTATTTTTTTAAAATATGCAATCATTTAAGCCTCATCAACCGTCATTGCGAACGCAGCGAAGCAATGACGGTTGTCATTTCAGAATCTCCTGAAAGCCGATAAAAAAAGCCGTGAACAAAAGATTTAGTATGCCAAATGGAATTAAAACCTTCCAAGCAAAATTCATTAGCTGGTCGCTTCGAAGTCTTGGAAATGTCCAACGCACCCACATGACGACAAAAACAATCACGTAAGTTTTGAGAATGAGCCAAAAAGGTCCCGGCAGCAGCGGGCCTCTCCATCCGCCAAGAAATAAAGTGGCCGCGATAACGGATGAGACAAAGATGGCCGTGTACTCGCCAAGGAAAAACAAGGCGAAACGCATGCCCGAATATTCCGTATGAAATCCGGCGACCAATTCGGATTCCGCTTCCGGAATATCAAAGGGCGCGCGGTTGGCTTCGGCCAAACTCGAACAGAAAAATAAAACAAACGCGAGAGGTTGGATAAAAATAAACCACATATGCTCCTGCGCCGCCACGATGTCCACGGTTTTGACGCTTTGAGCGGTCATCACCACGCCCATGGTGGAAAGCAGCAAAGGAATTTCATAAGAAATATTTTGAGCCACGGCGCGCATCGAGCCGAGCAGGGCGTATTTATTGTTGGAGCTCCATCCGGCCACAAAAATACCGATAAAGCTGATATTGGCCAGCGCGAAAATTAAAAGAAAGCCGATGTTCAAATTGCGGATAATGACGTTTTCGGATAGAGGAACCACGATAAAAGCGGAGAGAATCGGCGCGAAAGTCAGGATAGGCGCCAGAAGATATAAGAATTTATTCGCTTCCTTCGGCAGCACCAATTCCTTGCTTAAAAGTTTCACCGCATCTGCAACCGTTTGAAGTAACCCTTGAGGTCCGACATGGAGCGGACCCGGGCGGCGCTGAATGCGGCCCGCCACTTTTCTTTCCATCCAAACCAGAAAAAGGGTATTCACAGAAATAAAAAGAATAACAGCCGTGCAATACATTAAAATCTTAATTGTTTCCATTAAAATGGGGCTCATCTATCAATCTCCGGAAGCACGATATCAATGGAGCCTAGAATAGCCACCACGTCTGAGACAAAATAACCCGGCATCATGTCCACGATGGCGTTGAGATTTGAAAAAGAAGGCGTTCTCAGTTTCATGCGATAGGGATTGAGAGACCCGTCGCTGACTAAGTAAATGCCAAAAGAGCCTCTGGCGGATTCGACGTTGGAATAATATTCGCCTTTGGGCACATTTTTGGGAAGTTTGCCCGCGGTAATCGGACCTTCGGGAATTTTGTCCATTAATTGCGTGATAATTTTCAGACTTTCCTGAATTTCTTCCAAACGCACTTCGTAGCGCGCGAAAACGTCCCCTTGAGTTCTTGTCGGAATATTGAAATCAAGCTGCGGATACAAAGAGTAGGGGTCGCGGCGTCTTTCATCCAAAGCGACGCCTGTGGCGCGCAGACATGGCCCGGTAACACCGTACTGAAGCGCGGTTTCCTTGGAAAGAACTCCCAAGCCTTCGACACGTTTTCTGAAAATGATATTTTTGGTAATCAATTTGTCGTATTGGCGCATACGCTTTTTAAAATCCGGAATAAATTCTTTGATGGCAGGCACGGTTTCCGCGGGAAAATCATGATCCACGCCGCCAAATCGGAAATAATCGTAAGTGAGTCTCTCGCCGGACGCCATTTCCAGAATATCCAGAATTTTTTCACGGTCATCAAAGCAATAAAAGAAAGGCGTCATCGCGCCAAGGTCCATGAGAAATGTCCCCAGCCACAGCAGGTGGCTCGAAATGCGGTTTAATTCCGTGGCAATGACGCGGATATATTCCACGCGCGGGGGAGGCGTCACGCCCATCGCTTTTTCCACGAGAAGCGCGTATCCAAAGTTGTAACTCATGGCGCCGACATAATCCAAACGTCCAAAATTAGGCCAGCAAGCGAGATAATTTTGTATTTCCATCATTTTTTCATGATGACGATGGGAATAGCCGAGCACCGGCTCGCCATCCAGCACACGTTCGCCGTTTAAATGAAGCAAAATTCTAAGCACGCCGTGAGTGCTGGGGTGCTGGGGACCAAGATTTAAATAATAATCATTTTCATGCTGTGTGATGGACTTGGGATAAGCCACTTCAAAGCCTTGCTTGTCCTCTTCAATCAGTTTCAGGCTCTGTTCCACATCCGAGCCTTTTGGCTCGCCTTTGAAGCTTTTTAAGAGAGGGTGGATGGTGGAACTTTCAGGAAGGAGAAGATTTTTGGGATTGGGGTGACCGTTAAAAGCGATTCCGAACATTTCACGAATTTCGCGCTCATACCAATTCGCGGATTTATAAACGGCTGAAAGAGTGGGGGTCTCTCCATCCGGTGATCCGTCCGCTTTTTTGGGAGTAAGTGTTTTAACGACAAAGCGGGCATGAGAATTTTGATGATTAAAATGATAAACCAATTCAAAACATTCGGCGAAATCAACAGCGGTAAGAGATTCGAGGTAATACTGTCTTTTTAGAAATTCTTCGGCGGCTTCGACGATTTTAGAAGAAGGAATAACAGCCTCGAAATGCACGCCGGAAACTTTCGGGTCCTTATCCAGGAAATCATCGGGTTTTACGGAACGATGAATCCAATCTTTTATGCTGGTGTCGGAGGCGGTTGGCATGAAATCAATTACTCGGCGAAGGGGTTGAAGGCGCGGCTGCAACGGGAGCAGTAGGAGGCGCTGGCGGCTTATCCGCCGGAGGCGGACCAGCCTTTGGCTGGCGAAAATCCGCTCGGGATATGGCGTTTTTGTATTCGGCTGGCCTCGCGTCTTGAGAGTCAGCCACAACAGCAGGAGACATCACGCCTTGAGTTTTACCTGCCTTAATTAACTTTTGAAGTTCCAATATCCCCGCGATCAACGCTTCAGGGCGCGGAGGGCAGCCGGGAACATACACATGAACCGGAATAATTTTATCAATGCCTTCGAGAATGCCGTATTGGCCGGGATATTTAAAAGGACCCCCGGCTGTCGCACAGCCGCCAAAGGCAATGACATATTTTGGCGAAGGCATTTGGTCATAAAGGGTTTTGATGCAAGGCACCATTTTTCTGGAAATGGTTCCGGCTACGATCATTAAGTCCGCTTGTCGCGGGGAAGGACGGGCCACCCCAAAGCCAAACCGGTCCAAATCAAAACGAGACGCACCGGCTGCCATGAATTCAATCGCGCAGCAGGCCAATCCAAAGGTCAGCGGCCAGGGAGAATGGGCGCGCGCTAAATTAAGCACTTTGTCTAACTTAAAAAAACTGACCAGTCCTGGCGGTGGCTCTTCGGTATTTAAAAAACGGGGGTCTTTATCTATTTCCATTCAAACAGCCCTTTTCTCCAGGCGTAAAGAATGGCAAAAGATAAAATAATGAGAAAGATGGACAATTCAATTAAGGTGGTGACGCTGGCCATTTCACGAAAAACCACCAGCGTTGGAAAAAGAAACGCCACCTCCACGTCAAAAGCGATAAAAATCAGCGCAAAAAGATAATAGCTGATATCAAATTGAACCCAGGCACTCCCGATCGGGACTTCGCCGCTTTCATAGGTAGAGTGACGGCGCTCGCCAAGACTCTTAGGGCTTAACAGGAGGGGGATGAAGTAGTTAAAGATAACAAACCCAACACCAACCAAAAGAAAACAAAACACATAAGCATAATCAGAAAGTAAAGACATAGTACCCCAAAAAAAGTTTTATGACGGTCAGTATATCGGAACAGAAAAAGACTGTCAATTAAGGCAATTGTTTGCCGTTGCAGCTCTTAATTTTTTGTATTTATGTAAAATCAAGAACGGGAATGAAATTTGATTAGCAGGGGAAATCCGGGCAAAACGGCTCTAAAATTAGAAACTCAAGCAGTATTTTATAAATAAAAAATGTAACCCATTTATTTATAATGAGTTATGTAAAATTAAAAATTTGTATTCAGGATTCCCCCAAGGTATAATTTCTTACTTTAGCCAACTTGTAATCAATTACCCTGAGTCATTCATGCGAAGAAATTTTTTTGTATTAAAAGTAAGCAGCTTTTTATTAGTTTTTAATATCGCGACGAGTGATATTTTATGGGCTGCGCCTCTAGAGCAAGCTCACTTTTCCCAAAATTCAATTCAAAGCGTTATTCAGGATCCTTCGAGGTTTGAGGCTCCGCTTGATTTTTCCGGATTAAAAGAAATCCATCGAGGCGATAATCATCAATTTTTGATTCATATCCAGGACGCGCATGCCAATTTGAGCGGCCAGGAGAATCTGGCTTCAACTCTCGATCAAATCATGAGCCGATACCGGGTGAATCTTGTTCTCGTGGAAGGCGGGACCCGGGATGATTCGCTCACGTCTCTTAAGAAGCTCGCTGCTCCTAAAGTATGGAAGCGCGTGGCAAAAAAATTTCTTCTCGAAGGGAAAATCAGCGGGGAAGAGTATTTGAATCTTATTTCCGATCACCCGATGAAAATCATGGGGATTGAGAACCGCCAGCTGTATATGGACAGTCTCAGGGCGTATGCCCGGCTTGCCGAACAGCGTCAAAAGGCGATGGATAGCCTTAAGATTGTCCGAAATGTCGTGGAAAAACTGAAGAAAAAGATTTATCCGCGGGAACTGGTGGAATACGAAAAGATCGGCAGCCAGGGATCGGCAGCCAGGGGTCAGGGAGGCCCGGATTCTGGGGCAGGATTTAAAGAGCTTATTAGGCTTGCAATGGAAGTGTCTTTGCGTGGAGCGGCGCGACGAAGCGATCTATTCGACGCATCAGAAGCAAAGATTGCTTCGGCTTCGCCTCGCAAGGACATTGTGGAGAAATTTCCAAACATCCAAAAATTAACCGCTCTCCAGAAGCAAGAATCCCAAATTGATTTTAACCTGGCGAATCTTGAACAAGCCGCGCTGATTGAAGCAGTTTCAAAAAACAGAGGCCAAAAATTTCTAAAAGAGGAAATGACCAGGTCTTCGAAAACAAAAGACTGGAAAATTTCACAACTTAATTTTATTCAATCTCTATTTTATTCCGCGGAAGAAAAAAATATTTCCACGGCCTCTTATTCAAATCTTTTGAAATATCAAATTTATTTGAAAGAGTTCTCGGAAATCGATTTTGAATCGTTTTTGGATGAGCGGGAACGGCTGGAGGATGAGGTTTACCGCGCTGTCATTGCGAGCCCCGAAGGGGCGAAGCAATCTATGTCCGCACAGCTTGCTTCGTCGTCGACTGCTTCGCAGCCTCCTTCTCGCAATGACGAAGAAACCAATGCCCTGCTGCTTCGTTCCATCGACCGCTATTTGAGTTTGCTGGATTCCGCTTTCCGCATTCAGATGTCCACGAAAGAATTTAAAGCGTTTGAAGTCAATGAGTCTGATTTCAGCACGATCGCCTATCTCGCTTTTTTAAACCGGAAGCTCGCGGACATGGGTTCTTTTGAAGATATGCTCGCTTATTCGCCGGCCCTGGAAAAAACCAAAAAAGCGCTGAAATTTTTTTACGCCTCGGTGAGCCGGCGCGATGAGGCTTTTTTGGAGAACGCCGAAAAAATTTTAAAAGCGGAAAACCAACAGGCCGCAATCTTGATAGCGGGCGGCTATCATACCGGACACCTAAAAAAACTTTTCAAGGAAAAAGGTTATTCCTACGCCGTGCTCGCCCCGCTCGTCACTTCCGAAACCAACCAAGCCAAATACGAAGAAATATTATTGCAGCCCCTCAAACGGAATTATGGGGACACATTACTTAATTCCATGCCCCGGGAAGGCAGGAGGGAGGAATTAAGTAATGTGTCCCCAAAACTTAGTGATATTCGCGCTGAGGCATTGGCGGAAAGCGGCGCCCGGTTAGCCGAAATTACGCGTTATGCTGGGAGCAGCGAGACCCATCTTTTTAAATTTACCGGCCGGCGGATCGAGATAGAACGCAGGCATGGCGAAAGTCAATTAAGAGTTCGGCTCCTGGACGCTGAGTCTGAACCTAGAAATGTCGAAGCCGTGTCGGGCGAGGTTGCACAAATTGTTAAAAATCTTAATTGGGTGCTTGGAGAAGGCAAAAAAGATTCCATCCCTTTGGAGGTGGCTCAAGCCGAAGGATTGGCGAAGATACGAATTACGCATAAGCATTCAAGACAAAACGTTACGGTTTCGGCTTTTTCTTCATCAGAAATCGTGGCTGCAATGAGGGAATTGACCGGTTCTGTTTCATCATCTAAGGGTTCAAGGATGGCAAATTTCACGCCCTTTCTTCCCAAGGAAACACGCGATCGAATAAAAAAAATCCATTGGATTCAGGCTTTTCATTCGTATCAGCCTTTTCTTAGTTTGTCTGTGCTGTTTTCCTGGGTTTTGGCCTTTCAGCTCGAGAAATATTTTAAAAATGCTGAAATTTATATTTACTCCGATTTCTTACGATTGCTCAACTTTGGGAACTCAAAAAAAATTCACCTGAAAAGATCAAATGAAACCCATTTGATAGTTGCCGACAGGGACGATTTAGTGATCAAGGGTTTTGATTTTGAATATGCCGGAAAGCAAGCCTCCACCGAAAGTCCGACGAATGGTTTTTCTTATGAGCAGTCTCGAGATTACTTGCAGAACGTCGGCTTTGACAATATCCCTTCTAGTCCCGAACATCTTTCCATGGAGAAGATGGGGGCGGAAGTGAGAACAAAGATTCAATCTTTGCGGTCAGCTTACCCGCAATTAAATAAAAAGAAGCCGGTTTTATTTGTGAGTCCTTTGTTTGGGAAAGGGTTTCTGGGCAACGGCCGAACTTATGAACAATGGAAAAAGGCTCTTGAGGGGCTTGTGCGCGACTTTGATGGCTATATCGTGATTAATGAAGGGCCGGCTGCATGGGCTCAAAATGCGTCCGATACGCGCCCGTCAAGGTCTATGATCGAGCGTCTTTATCGCGATCTGAAGAGTTTAGATGGACAAAAGAAATTAATCAAAATTTTGGGAGATGACAGCGGGAATGACATGATTCGTGTTCTGGCCATCATGCAAATCGCAGATGTGATTTTTACAGAGCACTCCGGCATATCTCATTTGGCTGATTGGATGAACAAGCCTATGATTGCGTTGTTAAGAG